>NZ_SZWP01000079.1:0-67870 GCF_005280825.1 Citrobacter sp. wls829 | reverse complement strand
ACGTTTTCCTCATTCAGAGTCAAGCATTTAATTTCTGCTTTTCTCCGCAAGATTCTCAGTGGAACTTCGCTGACCCGGCGGCTTGTAATCCGTTGTTCCGTGTCAGTGGAGGCGCATTATAGGGAGTTATTTCAGGCTGACAAGAGGAAATTTAAAATAACTTTCTGAGTGCGCGTTATTTCACCAAAACTGTCTTTAACATGCCATAAAATAAGCAATCTGCCGTTTTTGCAACCGCAATCACACTTCCTGATGGCATACTAATGAATAAGAGAAAGAGTAAGGAAGAACATTCATGCCTTTAAATGCCCAACAGCTAGCCGCACAGAAAAACCTTTCCTATGTTCTGGCCGAAAAGCTGGCTCAGCGAATATTAAAAGGTGAGTACGCGCCAGGCGCCATCCTACCAGGTGAAATAGAACTGGGCAGCCAGTTCGGTGTGAGCCGTACAGCGGTAAGGGAAGCGGTAAAGACATTAACGGCAAAAGGTATGGTATTACCGCGCCCGCGTATTGGTACTCGCGTTATGCCACAAGCAAACTGGAACTTTCTCGATCAGGAACTGCTCACCTGGTGGATGACGGAAGATAATTTCCCTCAGGTCATCAAACATTTTCTGGTGATGCGCATTAGCCTGGAGCCTCAAGCCTGTTTACTGGCGGCGACTATCGGCACAGCAGAACAAAAAGCACATCTGACTACGTTAATGGAAGAGATGGTCGAGCTGAAAAGGAACTTTAAGCGCGAGCGCTGGATTGAGGTTGATATCGCCTGGCATGAGCACATCTATGAAATGAGTGCGAATCCATTTCTGATCTCCTTTGCCTCGTTATTCCATTCCGTCTACCAGACCTATTTTACCTCTATTACCTATAACGACGTGGTAAAGCTGGATTTGCATCAGGCTATTGTCGATGCCATAGAGGAGAGCGATGGCGATCGCGCCTTCACCGCCTGCCAGGCATTGCTGATAGCTCCTAACGATCTCCCGGATAAATAACATGCCTGAAAAGAAATCGCGCAGTATGGCCGGACTGCCATGGATCGCAGCCATGGCCTTTTTTATGCAGGCATTAGACGCCACCATCCTTAATACTGCGTTACCCGCCATCGCGCACAGCCTCAACCGCTCCCCACTCGCCATGCAGTCTGCCATTATCAGCTACACCCTGACGGTAGCGATGTTGATCCCGGTAAGTGGCTGGCTGGCTGACCGCTTCGGCACCCGACGTATCTTTATGATTGCCGTGAGTCTGTTTACTCTGGGTTCACTTGCCTGTGCACTCTCCGGCTCTTTAACCCAACTGGTTATTTTCCGCGTGATACAAGGCATTGGTGGTGCAATGATGATGCCGGTTGCCCGCCTGGCGCTATTACGCGCCTACCCGCGCAGTGAGCTGCTCCCGGTCCTTAACTTCGTGACTATGCCGGGACTGGTGGGACCCATTTTAGGTCCGGTCCTGGGCGGAGTACTGGTCACGTGGGCCAGCTGGCATTGGATCTTCTTGATTAATATTCCGATTGGCATCGCCGGCATCTTCTACGCCCGCAAATATATGCCTAACTTCACGACGCCGCGCCGCCGTTTTGATATGACTGGCTTCTTTCTCTTTGGTCTGAGTCTGGTACTGTTCTCTAGCGGAGTAGAGTTGTTCGGTGAAAAGCTTGTCGCCAGTTGGGTCGCTCTCAGCATTATTCTTGGCAGTATTTTGCTGCTGCTCGCTTACATCCGCCACGCGCGCCGCCATCCCACACCGTTAATTTCTCTGCCAATCTTTAAGACCCGCACCTTCTCGGTCGGTATCGCGGGAAACCTTGCCACACGTCTGGGAACGGGGTGTGTCCCTTTCTTAATGCCGCTGATGTTGCAGGTAGGCTTTGGCTACCCGGCGCTAATAGCCGGTTGCATGATGGCGCCGACGGCGCTGGGATCTATTCTGGCGAAATCGATGGTGACGCAGGTTCTGCGTCGTCTTGGCTACCGCACCACGCTGGTCGGCGTCACGGTATTTATCGGCCTGATGATTGCTCAGTTCTCTTTGCAATCTCCCGCGATGCCAGTCTGGATGCTGATCCTGCCGCTGTTCATTTTAGGTATGGGAATGTCCACCCAGTTTACTTCAATGAATACCATTACCCTTGCGGATCTAACCGATGATAATGCCAGTAGTGGCAACAGCGTGTTAGCCGTCACGCAGCAGCTGTCGATCAGCTTAGGGGTGGCGATTAGCGCCGCCGTACTGCGTGTCTATGAAGGCATGGAAGGAACCAATACGGTAGAACAGTTCCACTATACCTTTATTACGATGGGCGCGATTACGGTGATATCAGCGCTGATGTTCATGCTGCTAAAAGCCAAAGATGGCCGCAACCTGATCAATGATCGGCATAAGTCTAAACCGACCCCCGCACCATCAGAACAGGAGTAAGCTGCAGGCGCTGTTGCTGTAAAGCGGGCTGCGCCATGCGGTGGATTAATACGTCGATGGCCAGCTCACCCAGTTCATCTTTCGGTTGGTGGATAGTGGTGAGCGGTGGCGTCATGTAGCGCGCCAGTTCGATATCATCATAGCCCACGACCGCCATATCCTGCGGAATGCGCAATCCTGACTGATACAGAGCCTGATACGCCCCCACAGCCATTGCATCATTGCCCGCAAAAACGGCCTGTGGTCGCTGGTTATGTGACAACAGCGTTTGCATGGCTTCAAACCCACCGCCGAACTCAAAATCACCGGTGATCTCATAGCCCTGAGGAATATCCAGCCCTGCACGCTTCATCGCTTCCCGGTATCCCTCCAGCCGCAAACGTGCCGGCGTTTTATCCAGTGGACCGGTAATACAAGCTATGCGCGTAAAACCCTTATCAATGAGATGCTGAGTTGCCAGATCGCCACCCAGTAGGGAATTGTCCTGAATCAGGTCACTTTCCCCTTCAAAGGGTGACCAGTCCATCATCACGGTGGGAATAGAAGGGTAGCGCTGCATGATCTCCATGGAAGGCTGATGGGTTTCGGTGCAGAGCAGCAGTAAGCCGTCCACCCGCTTTTGCATCAGTGTCTCCAGATTACGATTCATGCGCTGTTCATCGCCTTCGGTGTTGCACAAAACCAGACTGTAGCCGCGCTCAAAACAGCTGCGCTCAACGCCGCGTACCAGTTCTGAATAGAAGGGATTGGTACTGGCTGTGATTAACATGCCAATGGTGCGAGTCTGATTCAACTTGAGGCTACGCGCCAGCGCGGAAGGCGCATAGTTAAGCTCTTTAATCGCAGCGTCAACTTTTCCGGTGATAGCCTCGCTGACAAAGCGATCTTTATTAATGACGTGAGAAACCGTCGACGTGGAAACACCCGCCAGGCGGGCAACGTCCTTCATTGTAGCCAAGCGTTACCTCTGCTGACCTAAAAACGCCTCAATTTCTTCGCGCCACGGAACGGAAGGTTGTGCACCTTTACGCGTTACCGCAATCGCCGCGGCCGCATGCGCAAAGCGAATCGCCTCAGGCAACGGTGTCTCTTCCAGTAACGCGGTAATTAACGCACCGTTAAAGGTATCACCGGCAGCGATGGTATCAACGGCGTCCACTTTAAAACCAGGAACACGATGACCTTCACCGTTTACGCTAGCCCACACACCACGACTTCCTAAGGTAATCAGTACGGTGTGAATTCCCTTTGCGTGCAGCGCCAGCGCTGCTTTAGCGGCATCTTCATCGTTTTCTACCCGGATCCCGGTCAGCTTTTCAGCTTCCGTTTCATTCGGAGTAATGATATCTACCAGCGACAGCAGTTCGTCAGGGAGTTCACGAGCCGGAGCCGGATTAAGCGCGACCGTCGTATTATGTCGACGCGCAATTTTTGCTGCAGCCAGTACGCTTTCAATGGGCGACTCTAACTGCATCAGTAAGGCCGAGGCCTGCGCAATACGGTCATGTTGAGCTTCCACTAACGCAGGAGAAAGTGCGGCATTCGCCCCGGCATGAATAGCGATAACGTTCTCGCCTTCCGCGTTAACAAAAATCAGCGCCACGCCGGTCGCTTCGCCAGAAATCACGCTAACAGGCGCAATATCGATGTTATCGCTGGCTAATTGTTTACGTACACGCTCACCAATATCGTCATCTCCTGTACAGGCAATGAAGGCGATATTCGCACCACTACGACCCGCAGCAACCGCCTGGTTCGCGCCTTTTCCGCCAAATGCGACCTGATAGTGGCTACCGGTTACAGTTTCGCCAGGTGTCGGAAAAGAGTTAAGGTTAAGGATGTGATCGGCATTAATGCTGCCAAGTACAACGAGGTTGCCTGCGGTTTTCATGTTCGGAATTCCAAGTCAAAGTGCGCCACCGGGTTAGGGTGGCGCGTGCCCTGCTTTTCTTTTTACGCTTTCATCTTCAACGCTCTGAGGATGGCGTATTTATGTCGCCATCAGGTCGCGAGCGGCCTGAATCGCTATTACTGCTTGATGACCAGCTTCAGGTCAACCGGATATTTAGCCTGAACCTTCTCGCCCTTCAGTACCTTATCCGCAATATCAACGCCTTTCGCGCCAATCTGATCCGGTAACTGAGCGATGGTCGCAGCCAGTTTGCCATCATTTACCGCTTTTTCGCCATCAGGCGTGCCGTCAAATCCAACCACCATCACATCAGATTTACCCGCCGTTTGCAGAGCACGCAGCGCGCCCAGTGCCATTTCATCGTTCTGAGCAAATACGGCCTGCACATCAGGATGCGCGGTCAGCAGGTTCTGCATAACGTTCAGACCTTTGGTACGGTCGAAATCTGCCGGCTGGCTAGCCAGCACGTTAAATTTGTGTGCCGCAACGGCCTGCTGGAAACCTTCGCCACGCTCACGCGCCGCCGATGTTCCGGCAATACCCTGCAGTTCGATAACTTTCGCACCTTCGCCTGCTTTCTTCGCGATGTAGTCACCGGCAATTTTACCGCCCAGCACGTTATCAGACGCAATATGGCTGACAACGTCCCCTTTGGTTGCCTGACGGTCTAGGGTGATCACCGGAATTTTCGCCTGGTTAGCCATCTTCACGGCATTACCCACGGCATCGGAGTCGGTTGGGTTAATCAGCAGAATTTTGGTTCCACGCACGGTTAAGTCCTGAACGTTCGCCAACTCTTTCGCCGGGTTGTTCTGCGAGTCCAGAATCACCAGGTTATAACCTAGCTTATCGGCTTCTTTTTGCGCCCCATCCTTCAGAGAGACAAAGAACGGGTTGTTAAGGGTAGAGACCACCAGCGCAATGGTATCTTTTGCCATCGCATTCGCGCTCACGGTGGCACTCAGCGCAACAGCAGAAACCAGGGTAGCCAGTTTTTTCATGTTCATATTTAAGATGTCCTGTAGTCGTTGTTACTGCTTTTTGTTGTCTACCAGTACCGCCAGCAAAATGACCACTGCTTTAACGATCATCTGGTAATAGGAGGAAACACCTAACAAATTCAAACCATTATTGAGGAAACCGAGAATCAGTGCGCCGATCAGCGTACCAACAATACGTCCTTTACCGCCAGCCAGGCTGGTGCCGCCTAATACTACCGCCGCGATAGCATCCAGCTCATAGCCGGTACCCGCCGTCGGTTGCGCTGAGGAGAGGCGCGCCACTTCGATGATGCCTGCCAGCGATGCCAGCAGCCCACAGAGTGAATAAACGATAATTTTGATCTTATTGACGCTGATACCGGACAGACGCGTTGCCGCTTCGTTACCGCCCAGCGCATAAATATATCGACCCAGACGGGTATGGTGCAGCATGTACCACGCGGCCAGGAAGACAATCCCCATGATCCATACTGGCGTAGGGACGCCTAACGGACGACCAATACCAAACCAGCCAAACAGATCGGCATTGTCGGTAAAGCCGGTGTTTACCGGACTGCCGTTGGTGTACACCATGGTGACGCCGCGCAGCAGCAGCATCATCACCAGCGTGGCGATAAACGCCTGCACGCGGCCTTTTGCCACAATAACGCCAGTCACGGCACCAACCGCCGCACCTAACGCCAGCGCAGCGGCAACGGCCACCAACGCGTTGACTTCAAGACCCACAATCGAAGCAGCAACGGCACCGGTAAGCGCCAGTAGCGAACCCACAGACAGATCGATACCCGACGTCAGAATAACCAGCGTCATACCAACGGCCATGATGGCGTTAACCGACGTTTGCTGGAGAATGTTGAACAGGTTATTAACGGTAAAAAAGTTGGGGCTCATGGTGGAAACAATCGCGATCAGCACTAACAGAGCGATGAGCGACTTTTGCTCCAGAAGCCATGCTTTAGTGAAATAACGGCGACCAGAAACAGCCTGGGTAGTCATCTTTTTTACTCCTGATTCACGCGATTAAGCTTGCCCACAGCGGCAGCCATTAATACTTCCTGAGTGGCCTGCTCGCGAGTGAATTCACCGCCGAGATGCCCTTCATGCATGACGATAATGCGATCGCTCATGCCCAATACTTCTGGCATCTCCGAAGAGACCAGAATGATGCTCAGCCCATCAGCCTTAAACTGGTTGATTAGCTGGTAAATCTCTTTTTTAGCCCCAACGTCCACGCCGCGCGTGGGTTCATCGAGGATCAGCACTTTGGGCCGGGTCATCAAACCACGCGCAATCGCCACTTTTTGCTGATTGCCACCGGAGAGCAGGCCGATTGCCTGTTCCATCGAGGGCGTTTTCACATTGAACAGACGGATAAAATCGCCCACCGCCTGCTGCTCATCTTTGTGTTTCAGACTGCCGCCCGCACGGCTGAAGTAACGCAATGCGGTCAACGACATGTTCTCTTTCACCGACATGCCCAGCACTAAGCCGTCGCGTTTGCGGTCTTCAGAAATATAGACGATGCCGTTGGCCAGCCCATCCTGTTCAGAACGCGTAACCACTTCATGCCCGTCAAGCGTGACGTAACCTCTGGTGCGCGGCAGCGCGCCGTACAGCACTTTCATCAATTCGGTACGTCCGGCACCCATCAGACCCGACACGCCAAGGATCTCACCTTTACGCAGCGTGAATGACACATCATGCACTCCAGGGCCGCACAGGTTATCGACCTTCAGGCGCACATCGCCAGGCGCTTTATCCAGCCGCGGGTACTGATCTTCCAGCTTACGTCCCACCATCATTTCAATGAGTGAATCTTCTGTCAGTGAGGCCACTTCACGTTCGGCAATAAACTGCCCATCACGGAACACCGTCACATCATCACAAATTTCGAAAATCTCTTTCATGCGGTGAGAAATATAGACAATGCCGCGTCCCTGAGATTTCAGTTCACGGATCACGCGGAACAGGGATTCGGTTTCAGTATCCGTCAACGCATCCGTCGGTTCATCCATAATGATGACCCGGGATTCAAAGCTCAGCACTTTGGCGATTTCAACCATCTGCTGATCGCCAATCGATAGCTCACCGACCAACTTGTCGCTTTTAAAACGCAGATTAAGTTTAGCCAGCAACTGGTCTGCTTCGGCATACATCGTCTTCCAGTCGATTTTGCCAAACCGATTCACAAACTCACGGCCGAGGAAAATGTTCTCGGCGATGGTGAGTTGCGGGATCAGGTTCAGTTCCTGGTGAATGATGCCGATCCCTGCTTCCTGAGAGGATTTAGGACCGTTAAAGGTGGTTTCTTTCCCCAGCCATAATAACGAACCGGCATCACGAGTGTAGATACCGGTCAGGACTTTCATCATGGTGGATTTGCCCGCGCCGTTTTCTCCCACCAGCGCCATAACGCGGCCGGAGTAAACATTCAACGCGGCGCCGGATAGCGCTTTAACGCCCGGGAACGCTTTATCGATCCCTTTGAGTTGCAGTAGTGCGTTCATGATGGCCTCAGAACGTGACGCCAGCACAAAGAATGATATTCGCATACGGAGAACATTCTCCGCTGCGAATTACCGCCTGACTGTCTGCGGTTTGTTTTTTGAATTGTTCATGCGTGGTGTAACGAATTTCTATGGTATTTCCCTGGTGTTGTTGCAGTTGCTCAATGTGGCTGAGCAACGTTTCGTGGAGTTGCGGATTATGTTGTTTGATTTCCGTCGCGAGAATGGCCGACTCGACCTGCATTTCACGCGTGACCACGTCCAGTACCTGCATAAAAGAAGGTACGCCCTGGGTTAATGCCATATCGATACGCGTAGTACTATTTGGGATGGGTAAACCCGCATCACACACCACCAGCGTATCGGTATGCCCCAGACGGGAGATCACCGATGAAATTTCAGAGTTGAGTACCGTGCCTTTCTTCATTTTCTTTCCCCACTAGCGAAACGTTTCGCTGGTGATAAGTTTAGTCTGAAGAATGCACATAAAACCACCATGACGTTACGAAAATGTGATCGTCATCGAAACGTTTCGCAAGCCATATCATCAGAAGAAAGGAAAATGTGAGGGGGAAAACAAAACGCCCTCTTTCTTCATGAAAGAGGGCGTCGGTAACGTTAAATCTCGACCTGCGTCCCGAGTTCAATCACCCGGTTAGGTGGGATCTCAAACTGGTCCGGTGCACGTAGCGCATTGCGCTGCAACAGCAGATACAATTTGCCGCGCAGGCGTAAATACCACGGACGTTTGCCGACAATCAGCGACTCGTGCGACATGAAGAACGAGGTTTCCATCATCCGACAGCTTAGGCCTTCCAGCCCGCAGCGATGGAACACTTCCTCTACGTTTGGTGTTTCGCGCCAGCCGTAGCTGGCCACCACGCGCCAGAAGGTCGGCGACAGTTGCTCAATTTGCACCCTACGCACATTATGAACATACGGTGCATCTTCTGTACGCAGCGTCAGCAGGATCACGCGTTCATGCAGCACCTTGTTATGTTTGAGGTTATGCATAAGCGCAAACGGGATGACATTCATGGCACGGGACATATACACCGCTGTGCCAGGCACGCGTACCGGCGGCGATTTCTCCAGAGAAGCAATCATCGCCTCCAGAGAATTACCGTGTTCATGCATACGACGCAGCAGACGGAAGCGCTCGCTTTTCCAGGTGGTCATGATGGTGAACATCACCAGACCCAGCGTCAGCGGCAGCCAACCACCAGAAATCAGCTTATCAAGGTTCGCGGAGAACAGCGGAATATCAATGCACAGGAAGGCCACCAGAATCAGGAACACAAAGTATTTATTCCAGTGCCAGTTTTTGCGCGCCACGGTTGTCGACAGAATAGACGTCAGCACCATCGTCCCCGTTACCGCAATACCGTACGCGGCGGCCAGGTTACTGGAGTGCTCAAAGCTGACAATCACAATCACCACGGCGATGTACAGCATCCAGTTGACGAACGGAATATAGATTTGCCCTGACTCCATCTCTGAAGTATGGATGATACGCATCGGCGACAGATATCCCAGACGTACCGCCTGCCGCGTCAATGAGAATACGCCAGAGATCACCGCCTGCGAGGCAATAACCGTGGCCAGCGCGGCAAGGATCAGCAGGGGAATCAACGCCCAGTCCGGTGCCAGCAGGAAGAACGGGTTTTTGATCGCTTCCGGATGTTTTAACAGCAATGCACCCTGGCCAAAATAGTTCAGCACCAGCGAAGGTAACACTACAGAAAACCACGCCAGGCGAATGGGGAACTTACCAAAGTGGCCCATATCCGCGTACAGCGCTTCAACGCCGGTGATCGACAGCACCACCGCGCCCAGCGCAATAAACGACAGCGTTTTATATTCGAGGAAGAAATGCACCGCCCACATTGGGTTTAACGCCTGCAGCACTTCCGGGTTAGCAATAATGCTACGTACGCCCAACACCGCCAGCACCAGGAACCAAACCAGCATAATAGGTGCAAAAAGCTTACCCACGGTACCAGTACCGTGCTTTTGAATCATAAACAGCAGTGTCAGGACAATAATAGAGAGCGGAACAATCCAGGTATCCAGTTGCGGTGCCACGATCTCCAGACCTTCGATCGCCGACATCACCGAAATGGCCGGCGTAATCACCACCTCACCATAGAAGAAGCTGCCGCCTATCAACCCCATAATGACCAGCATTGAGGTCGTTCGCGCAGACGTATTACGCCCGGCCAGTGACATTAGCGTCAGGATCCCGCCTTCTCCGGCGTTATCCGCACGCATGACAAACGTCAGGTACTTGATGGAGACAACAAAGATCAGCAGCCAGAAAATCAGCGAGAGAAAACCAAACACGGCATCACGTTCAACGCCAAAACCGAACTGCCCAGACAAACATTCACGGAGTGTATAAAGTGGGCTGGTACCAATATCACCGTAGACAACCCCAATAGCTGCAAGGGTAATCGCAGACAATGATTGCTTATTATCAGTGCTCATAGACTCGTCTTTCGTTTATACACGTCATTCTTCAGGCCGCTTCCATTGGCTTCACTCGTTATTCCGCCCATCCCAGGAGATAACTCATTTACCGTCTTCGTGCAGCTTGATTGATTTGGTGTATATATAAGAAATGTGTGCGTAGTCCCTTGGCCCACAAAAAGGCGCACAGTATGCACGATTAATCGCAAAATCGTACCCCTAAATGAGACCAGATTAATCTGGCTCAAAGAAAAATAAGCGCACCTTCAGTCTATTACTGCACTGGTGTGAAGCATCTATACTCGCAGTTTACGCAGT
The DNA here is from genome assembly GCF_005280825.1 of Citrobacter sp. wls829. Classification (NCBI taxonomy): domain Bacteria; kingdom Pseudomonadati; phylum Pseudomonadota; class Gammaproteobacteria; order Enterobacterales; family Enterobacteriaceae; genus Citrobacter; species Citrobacter sp. wls829. The sequence continues at coordinate 57,234 of NZ_SZWP01000079.1, read as the reverse complement.
ACATTTGGCGAAAGGACGCCACTTCATTATGGCTCACCCACATTTATTAGCGGAAAGAATTTCCCGTCTGAGCAATGCGCTGGAAAAGGGACTCTATGAACGTAGCCACGCCATTCGTCTGTGCCTGCTGGCGGCGCTTAGCGGTGAGAGTGTGTTCTTACTCGGCCCGCCAGGGATCGCAAAAAGCTTAATTGCACGTCGGCTGAAGTTTGCGTTTAAAAATGCGCGCGCTTTCGAATATTTGATGACGCGCTTCTCCACGCCAGAAGAAGTCTTCGGCCCGCTATCTATTCAGGCCCTGAAAGATGAAGGGCGCTATGAGCGCTTAACGGCGGGTTATCTTCCCGAAGCTGAAATCGTTTTTCTGGATGAAATCTGGAAGGCGGGCCCGGCCATCCTCAACACCCTGCTGACCGCCATTAACGAACGCCACTTCCGCAACGGCGCGTTTGAGGAAAAAATCCCGATGCGTCTGCTGGTGGCGGCCTCCAACGAACTGCCTGAAGCAGACAGCAGCCTGGAAGCACTGTACGACCGTATGCTAATTCGCCTGTGGCTGGACAAGGTGCAGGACAAGGCCAACTTCCGCTCCATGTTGTTAAGCCAGCAGGATGAAAGCGACAACCCTGTTCCGGCAACGTTACAGGTGACCGATGAAGAGTATTACCAGTGGCAAAAAGATATCGGCACCATCACGCTTCCCGATCGCGTCTTTGAGTTGGTCTATACGCTGCGCCAGCAGTTGGATGCACTACCGAACGCTCCTTACGTCTCTGACCGTCGCTGGAAAAAAGCGATCCGCCTGTTGCAGGCCAGCGCCTTCTTTAGCGGACGCGATGCGGTTGCGCCTATCGATCTTATCCTGTTGAAAGATTGCCTGTGGTACGATGCACAAAGCCTGAATCTGATGCAGCAGCAGATTGAAATATTGATGACCGGACACGCCTGGCAGCAGCAATCAATGCTAACGCGCCTCGGCGCGATTGTGCAGCGCCGCCTCCAGTTACAGCAGCAACAGAGCGATAAAACCGCCTTTACCGTTATTCGCCAGGGTGGGATGTTCAGCCGTCGTCCACATTATGATTTACCTGCAGACGTTAATACGGCGGTAGTGACGTTGCTGCTACAAAAGCCTTTAAAACTGCATGATATGGACGTTATTCATATTGCGTTTGAGCGTAGCGCGCTGGAGCAGTGGCTGACCAAAGGCAGTGAGATCCGCGGCAAGCTAAACGGCATAGGCTTTGCCCAGACGCTGAATATGGAAGTCGACAGCGACCAGCACCTGGTCGTGCGCGACGTCAGCTTACAAGGCTCCCGCTTGGCACTTCCGGGTTCATCGAGAGAGAATATGCCCAGCGAGATAAAAGAGCAGCTTGAGGCGCTCGATACCGAGTGGCACCAGCAGCACCGCGGGTTTAGCGAACAGCAAAAATGTCTGTTTATCCATAGCGACTGGTTAGGCCGGATTGAAGCCAGCCTGCAAGACGTTGGCGAGCAGATCCGCCAGGCACAGCAATGCTGACGCTTGATACGCTGAATATCATGCTGGCGGTAAGCGAAGAGGGGATGATCGAAGAGATGATCCTCGCGCTGCTGGCCTCCCCACAGCTGGCGGTTTTTTTTGAAAAATTCCCCCGGCTAAAAAAGGCGATAGCCAACGATCTTCCCCGCTGGCGCGAGGCATTACGCAACCGTCTGAAAGATACCCGCGTACCGCCGGAACTGACGGAAGAAGTGATGTGCTACCAGCAAAGTCAGCTCCTTTCCACCCCGCAGTTTATCGTCCAGTTACCGCAAATATTAACGCTACTGCACCGGTTACATTCCCCCTATGCCGGGCAAGCCCAACAATTGGTTGATGGCAACAGTACATTCACTCCCGCGCTGCACACGCTGTTTTTACAACGCTGGCGTTTAAGCCTGGTGATTCAAACCACCACGCTGAATCACCAGTTGCTGGAAGAAGAACGCGAACAATTGCTCAGTGAAGTTCAGGAACGTATGACGCTGAGCGGACAGCTGGATCCGGTGCTGGCGGAAAACGACACCGCCGCAGGCCGTTTATGGGACATGAGCGCAGGTCAAATCAAGCGCGGCGATTACCAGTTGATCGTGAAGTACGGTGATTTCCTGACGCAGCAGCCCGAACTCCAACGCTTAGCCGAACAGTTGGGACGCTCCCGGGAAGCCAAATCGGTTCCGCGGAAAGATGCGCCAATGGAAACCTTTCGCACGCTGGTACGCGAACCCGCCACCGTCCCGGAGCAGGTTGATGGCATCCAACAAAGCGACGATATTCTGCGTTTACTCCCTCCGGAGCTGGCGACCCTTGGCATCACCGAACTGGAATATGAGTTCTATCGGCGGCTAGTGGAAAAACAGCTGCTGACATACCGCCTGCATGGCGAAGCCTGGCGTGAAAAAGTCACCGAGCGCCCGGTCGTGCATCAGGATTTTGACGAGCAGCCTCGCGGACCATTTATTGTCTGCGTGGATACGTCGGGTTCAATGGGAGGATTTAATGAGCAGTGCGCGAAAGCCTTTTGTCTGGCGCTAATGCGCGTAGCCCTTGCCGATAACCGTCGCTGCTACATCATGTTATTTTCGACTGAAGTTGTGCGCTACGAACTGTCTGGTCCACAGGGCATTGAGCAGGCGATCCGTTTCTTAAGCCAGCGTTTTCGCGGCGGTACGGATATTGCCAGCTGTTTTCGCGCCATTATTGAAAGGATGCAGGGACGGGAGTGGTTTGATGCTGACGCGGTCGTGATTTCGGATTTTATCGCTCAGCGATTGCCTGATGAAGTAGTGAGTAAAGTTGGGGAGTTACAGCGGGTGCATCAACACCGTTTTCATGCGGTTGCGATGTCAGCCCATGGCAAACCCGGCATCATGCGCATTTTCGATCATATCTGGCGCTTTGATACCGGGATGCGAAGCCGCCTGCTCAGACGCTGGCAGCGTTAATACTTACAGCAGGGAGTCGACGCTTTCACGGACCTGCGCCGGCCATACGCCGCACTGTACCTGACCAATATGCGGCAACTGCAGCAACAACATGGTCAAACGTGACTGACCAATACCGCCGCCAATGGTCTGCGGCATTTCGCCACGCAGCAGCGCCTGGTGCCATTCCAGACTCAGGCGATCTTCGTCGCCCGTCAGGGAAAGCTGGTGTTTCAACGCATGGGCATCCACACGGATCCCCATGGAAGACAGTTCAAACGCATCTTCAAGAACCGGGTTCCAGACCAGAATATCGCCGTTCAGACCGGCGTAACCCAGTTCGGAAGCCGAACTCCAGTCATCATAATCCGGCGCACGTACGTCATGACGATGACCATCGCTGAGCTTGCCGCCGATCCCCACCAGGAATACCGCACCCAGATCTTTCGCGATGGCACGTTCACGCCCTTTGGCATCAAGATCCGGATAACGCGCTAACAACTCCTGGCTGTGAACAAAATGGATCTGCTCTGGCAGGAACGGTGCCAGACCAAATTCTTTGCTTACCGCCGCTTCGGTCGCCTTAATTCCCGCCCAGATAGCCTCTACCGTGCTTTTCAGGGTGGAGAATTGACGCTCACCATCGCCCATAACGCGCTCCCAGTCCCACTGGTCCACATAGACCGAGTGAAGCGGAGAGAGACGGTCTTCATCCGGGCGCAGGGCTTTCATGTGCGTGTACAGCCCCTCACCCGCGCTGAAGTCGTGTTGTCCCAGCGTTTGACGCTTCCACTTCGCCAGTGAATGCACCACTTCGAACTGGGCGTCTGGCAAAGCTTTCACTTTCACCTGCACCGCTTTTTCACAGCCCGACAAGTTATCCTGCGTGCCATCTCCTACACGGCTCAGGATCGGTGCCTGGACTTCAATCAGCCCCAGACGCTCTTCCAGTTGGCGAGAAAAGTGAGATTTCACGAAGCTAATTTGACGTTGTTTGGCAATGTAAGCGGTTTTCATTATGTTTACTCCTGTGTCCTGTTGCCTATGATTAAGCAACAGAATGCGGTCAATATTCAATAATCAACAAACAAAAAGTCTCATTAGATTTTAATTCGTTAAAATAAACCGCTAAAATAGAGCGAATCATCAATCTACATAAGAAAAACCTATGGAAAATTATCAGATCGACAATCTGGACCGCGGCATTCTCGACGCCCTAATGGAAAATGCCCGTACAGCCTACGCTGAACTGGCTAAACAGTTTGGTGTCAGCCCGGGGACGATCCACGTGCGCGTAGAGAAGATGAAACAGGCTGGGATCATTACCGGGGCGCGCATTGACGTCAGCCCCAAACAGTTGGGCTATGACGTTGGCTGTTTTATCGGCATCATCCTGAAAAGCGCGAAAGACTATCCGTCCGCACTGGCCAGACTGGAAAGCCTTGATGAAGTAACCGAAGCGTATTACACCACCGGGCACTACAGCATCTTTATTAAGGTCATGTGCCGATCCATCGACGCCTTACAGCAGGTACTTATCAACAAGATCCAAACAATCGATGAAATTCAGTCCACTGAAACCTTGATCGTCCTGCAGAACCCGATTATGCGTACTATTCGTCCATAATCGTTTTTTTTAATCCCCTATTTTTCCACAGGTAGATCCCAGCTCGCTCACAGCGTACAATACGCACTCTTTATAGAGGTGGGCGAGCATGGCAGACATTACTCTTATCAGCGGCAGTACCCTTGGCGGTGCTGAATACGTTGCAGAACATCTGGCTGAAAAGCTGGAGGATGCAGGTTTTTCAACCGAAACCTTGCACGGCCCGCAGGTCGAGGAGCTTTCAAGCTGTGGCATTTGGCTGGTGATCAGCTCAACGCACGGTGCGGGAGACATTCCGGACAACCTGCTTCCCTTCTATAACGATCTACAGTCTCAGAAACCCGACCTTTCCCAGGTTCGTTTTGGTGCAATCGGTATTGGCAGTCGCGAATATGACACCTTCTGTGGCGCGATCGATAAATTACAGACTGAACTGACCGCGTCTGGTGCAAAACAGATAGGCGAAACACTCAAGATCAACGTCCTCGAACACGACATTCCGGAAGATCCAGCAGAAGTTTGGCTCGGATCCTGGATTAATTTACTCAAAAACGTGTAAAGATCGTGCGATCGAGTGTGGATAACTCTGGTAGTAAGCTTGGATTAACCGGTAGTTATCCAAAGAACAACCGTTGTTCAGTTTTTGAGTTGTGTATAACCCTTCATTTTGATCCCAGCTTATACGGACCAGGATCACCGATCATTCACAGTTAATGATCCTCAGCAACGTGTTGATCTTATTCAGAGGATCGCCCTTATCCACAGAACATCGCGATCCTAATAAGAGATCACAATAAAACAGATCTCTAAATAAAAAGATCTTCTTTTTAATACCCAGGATCCAAGGTCTTTCTCGATCGACTAAAGTTGAGTAGAATCCACGGCCCGGGCTTCAATCCATTTTCACACCGCGTTATGCGAGGCAATTACCATGTTTTATCAGGATCCTTTTGACGTCATCATCATTGGCGGGGGTCATGCAGGCACCGAGGCCGCGATGGCCGCGGCGCGAATGGGTCAACAGACCCTGCTGTTGACACACAATATCGACACTCTGGGACAGATGAGCTGCAACCCGGCGATCGGCGGTATTGGGAAAGGACACCTGGTAAAAGAAGTGGATGCGCTCGGTGGGCTGATGGCCAAAGCGATCGACCATGCAGGCATTCAGTTTAGGATACTAAACGCGAGCAAAGGACCGGCGGTGCGCGCCACCCGTGCTCAGGCAGACCGCGTGCTGTATCGCCAGGCCGTTCGTACTGCTCTGGAGAATCAGCCAAACCTGATGATCTTCCAACAGGCGGTTGAAGATCTGATTGTGGAAAACGATCGTGTTGTCGGGGCAGTGACCCAAATGGGACTGAAGTTCCGTGCCAAAGCCGTGGTCTTAACGGTCGGAACCTTCCTCGACGGTAAAATTCATATCGGTCTGGACAACTACAGCGGTGGCCGTGCAGGCGATCCGCCGTCTATTCCGCTGTCACGCCGCCTGCGCGAACTGCCGCTACGCGTCAGCCGCCTGAAAACAGGTACACCACCGCGAATTGATGCGCGTACTATCGATTTCAGCGTGCTGGGTCAGCAGAACAGCGATAACCCCATGCCGGTCTTCTCGTTCCTTGGCGACGTCTCTCAACACCCGCGCCAGATGCCGTGTTATATCACGTATACCAACGAGAAAACCCATGACGTGATCCGCAATAACCTCGATCGTAGCCCGATGTATGCTGGCGTGATCGAAGGGATCGGTCCACGCTACTGCCCGTCGATCGAAGACAAAGTGATGCGCTTTGCCGACAGGAACCAGCATCAGATTTTCCTCGAGCCGGAAGGACTGACGTCCAACGAAATTTACCCGAACGGTATCTCCACCAGCCTACCGTTTGATGTGCAGATGCAAATTGTGCGCTCAATGCAGGGGATGGAAAACGCCCGAATCGTCCGCCCTGGCTACGCGATTGAGTATGATTTCTTCGATCCGCGCGACCTAAAACCGACTCTGGAAAGCAAATTTATTCAGGGCCTGTTCTTTGCCGGACAAATCAACGGTACAACGGGTTACGAAGAAGCCGCTGCGCAAGGTTTACTTGCGGGCCTCAACGCTGCTCGCCTGTCAGCCGACAAAGAAGGCTGGGCGCCTGCGCGTTCTCAGGCCTATCTCGGCGTGCTGGTGGACGATCTCTGCACGCTGGGTACCAAAGAACCGTACCGCATGTTTACCTCACGAGCGGAATACCGTTTGATGCTGCGTGAGGACAATGCCGATCTCCGTCTGACCGAAAAAGGACGCGAGCTGGGTCTGGTGGATGATGCACGCTGGGCGCGCTTCAATGAAAAACTGGAGCGCATTGAACAAGAACGTCAGCGTCTGAAATCGACCTGGGTGAACCCATTAGCCGAGACTGCTGCAGAAATGAACGCTTACCTGGCGACCCCGTTGTCACGTGAGGCCAGCGGTGAAGATCTTCTGCGTCGCCCGGACGTGACCTACGCGCAACTGACGTCGTTGTCAGCGTTTGCACCAGGCCTTGACGATGCTCAGGCCGCTGAACAGGTTGAGATTCAAGTTAAGTACGAAGGCTATATCGCTCGCCAGCAGGACGAGATCGAAAGACACCAGCGTAATGAAAACACCCTGTTGCCTGCGACCCTGGATTATCGCCAGGTATCCGGCTTGTCGAATGAAGTCATTGCTAAGCTGAACGATCACAAACCGGTGTCTATCGGTCAGGCATCGCGCATATCTGGCGTTACGCCTGCCGCCATCTCCATTTTGCTGGTATGGCTGAAAAAACAAGGTATGCTGCGCCGTAGCGCTTAATGACACACTATTTTGGCGGGGGCGCTTTGCTTGCCCGCCCTACAAATTTGTAGGCCCGGTCAGCGTTAGTGCCATCGGGCAAATTATCATCAACAGGTAAAGACCGTGCTCAACAAACTCTCTCGTCTGCTGGCCGATGCCGGTATATCTCTTACCGATCACCAGAAAAATCAGCTGATAGCGTATGTCGATATGCTGCATAAATGGAACAAAGCGTACAACCTGACGTCGGTGCGTGATCCCAACGACATGCTGGTACGTCATATTCTGGACAGCATTGTCGTTGCGCCACATCTGCAGGGGGAGCGTTTTATTGACGTTGGTACGGGTCCTGGACTGCCGGGTATTCCGCTCTCCATTGTACGTCCAGATGCGCATTTCACTCTGTTAGACAGTTTGGGGAAACGCGTACGCTTCTTGCGTCAGGTGCAGCATGAACTCAAGCTGGAAAACATCACCCCGGTACAAAGTCGGGTTGAGGATTTTCCTTCGGAACCGCCTTTTGATGGCGTGATCAGCCGTGCTTTCGCTTCGCTGAACGATATGGTGACCTGGTGCCATCATTTACCGGGTCAAAACGGACGCTTTTACGCGTTGAAGGGGCAGTTGCCTGAGGATGAAATTGCCTCTTTGCCTGCTGAGTTCAGCGTCGAGTCGGTTGAAAAATTACGCGTTCCACAACTGGATGGCGAACGTCATCTGGTGGTGATTAAGCCAAACAAAATTTAATATTTGTCAAAAAAAATAGAAATAAAACGGTGCGTCAGGCGTTAAAAAATAGGGGTGATCGTGTGGTTAAATGTTGTTACATTTCACCGGTGACTTACTGTTTTGCATCATAACTATAACGTACCGTTTTTTGTTAAAAGTGAAACAAGTCAACTGTGAAAATATCAGGCTGCTAAAAATAGAACCTAACAATCATCGGTGTGTGTTAATTTTTTATTATAAATGTCAATGAGTGGTGTTTTTGTTGTTAGGCGCTATTTTTAAAAGAGTGATGATTTTTAGGCTTAAATATCAAAAAGATGAAAAGGCATCATTTGCCACGCAATTTAATTATGCGAAGGTGAATATGTTCAATATGTGATCTGTCGCACGCTTTGCAGCCAGTGTTTACGCGGTATTTGCAGTTTTGCATGATCGTTCACAGTTTGCCAAAAAGTAATAAATGTGGCCCAGAGAAAAATATTTAAACATTTATTCACTTTTTAGCTACTTATTGTTTGAAATCACGAAGGCGCACCGTATAATTTGTCCGCTTTTTGATGCTTGACTCTAAGCCATAAAGAACGTTTTATACGACACGCGGCGTACCTCGAAGGGAGCAGGAGTAAAAACGTGATGTCTATGTCGCTCTTGAGTCGAAACGTTGCACGTAAGCTTTTGCTCACACAGCTTCTGGTGGTAATGGCAAGTGGATTGCTGTTTAGCCTCAAAGACCCTTTCTGGGGCATCTCCGCATTGTGCGGTGGATTGGCAGTGTTACTGCCTAATATGTTGTTTATGATATTTGCCTGGCGTCACCAGGCACATACACCAGCAAGAGGTCGAGTGGCCTGGTCGTTCGCCTTCGGCGAAGCCTTCAAGGTGTTAGCGATGCTGGTTTTGCTGGTGGTGGCGTTGGCGGTTTTGAAGGCGGTATTTACGCCGCTGATCGTTACGTGGGTTTTGGTGCTGGTGGTTCAGATACTGGCACCGGCTGTAATTAACAACAAAGGGTAAAGGCATCATGGCTTCAGAAAATATGACGCCGCAGGATTACATAGGACACCATCTGAATAACCTTCAGTTGGACCTACGTACATTCTCGCTGGTGGATCCGCACAACCCCCCAGCCACCTTCTGGACGCTCAATATTGACTCCATGTTTTTCTCGGTGGTTCTGGGTCTGTTGTTCCTGCTTGTGTTCCGTAGCGTGGCCAAAAAGGCAACCAGCGGCGTACCGGGTAAATTTCAGACCGCGATTGAGCTGGTAATCGGCTTTGTACATGGTAGCGTGAAAGACATGTACCATGGCAAAAGCAAGCTGATTGCTCCGCTGGCCCTGACGATTTTCGTCTGGGTATTCCTGATGAACCTGATGGATTTACTGCCTATCGACCTGCTGCCGTACATCGGCGAGCATATCTTTGGCCTGCCGGCTCTGCGTGTGGTTCCGTCTGCTGACGTGAACATCACCCTGTCGATGGCACTGGGCGTATTTATCCTCATTCTGTTCTACAGCATCAAAATGAAAGGCATCGGTGGCTTCACGAAAGAGTTGACGCTGCAGCCGTTCAATCACTGGGCGTTCATTCCTGTCAACTTAATCCTTGAAGGGGTAAGCCTGCTGTCCAAACCAATCTCTCTTGGTTTACGACTGTTCGGTAACATGTATGCCGGTGAGCTGATTTTCATTCTGATTGCTGGTCTGTTGCCGTGGTGGTCACAGTGGATCCTGAATGTGCCATGGGCCATTTTCCACATACTGATTATCACGCTGCAAGCCTTCATCTTCATGGTTCTGACGATTGTCTATCTGTCGATGGCGTCTGAAGAGCATTAATTTACCAACACTACTACGTTTTAACTGAAACAAACTGGAGACTGTCATGGAAAACCTGAATATGGATCTGCTGTACATGGCTGCCGCTGTGATGATGGGTCTGGCGGCAATCGGTGCTGCGATCGGTATCGGCATCCTCGGGGGTAAATTCCTGGAAGGCGCAGCGCGTCAACCTGATCTGATTCCTCTGCTGCGTACTCAGTTCTTTATCGTTATGGGTCTGGTGGATGCTATCCCGATGATCGCTGTAGGTCTGGGTCTGTACGTGATGTTCGCTGTCGCGTAGTAAGCGTTGCTTGAATTAAGAGCAATATCAGAACGTTAACTAGATAGAGGCATTGTGCTGTGAATCTTAACGCAACAATCCTCGGCCAGGCCATCGCGTTTGTCCTGTTCGTTCTGTTCTGCATGAAGTACGTATGGCCGCCATTAATGGCAGCCATCGAAAAACGTCAGAAAGAAATTGCTGACGGTCTTGCTTCTGCGGAACGAGCACATAAGGATCTTGACCTTGCAAAGGCCAGCGCGACCGACCAGCTGAAAAAAGCGAAGGCGGAAGCTCAGGTAATCATTGAGCAGGCGAACAAACGCCGCGCTCAGATCCTGGACGAAGCCAAAACTGAAGCAGAGCAGGAACGTACTAAAATCGTGGCACAAGCGCAGGCGGAAATTGACGCCGAACGTAAACGTGCTCGCGAAGAACTGCGTAAGCAAGTCGCTATCCTGGCTGTTGCTGGCGCCGAGAAGATCATCGAACGTTCCGTGGATGAAGCTGCTAACAGCGACATCGTGGACAAACTTGTCGCTGAACTGTAAGGAGGGAGGGGCTGATGTCTGAATTTATTACGGTAGCTCGCCCCTACGCCAAAGCAGCTTTTGACTTTGCCGTTGAGCACCAGAGCGTTGACCGTTGGCAGGATATGCTGACGTTCGCCGCTGAGGTGACGAAGAACGAACAAATGGCAGAGCTTCTCTCTGGCGCGCTGGCGCCGGAAACGCTCGCTGAGTCGTTTATCGCAGTCTGCGGTGAGCAGCTGGACGAAAGCGGCCAAAACCTGATTAAGGTAATGGCTGAAAATAACCGTCTGAATGCGCTCCCGGATGTTCTTGAGCAGTTTATTCACCTGCGTGCAGCCAGTGAGGCTATCTCTGAGGTAGAAGTCACTTCTGCCAATGCACTGAGTGATGAGCAGCTTGCGAAGATCAGCGCCGCGATGGAAAAACGTCTGTCACGCAAAGTTAAGCTGAATTGCAAAATCGATAAGTCTGTAATGGCGGGCGTAATCATCCGTGCGGGTGATATGGTCATTGATGGCAGCGTACGCGGCCGTCTTGAGCGCCTTGCAGACGTCTTGCAGTCTTAAGGGGACTGGAGCATGCAACTGAATTCCACCGAAATCAGCGAACTGATCAAGCAGCGCATTGCTCAGTTCAGTGTTGTGAGCGAAGCTCATAACGAAGGTACTATTGTTTCTGTAAGTGACGGTGTTATCCGCATCCACGGCCTTGCCGATTGTATGCAGGGTGAGATGATTTCCCTGCCGGGTAACCGTTACGCTATCGCACTGAACCTGGAGCGCGACTCCGTAGGTGCAGTTGTGATGGGTCCATACGCTGACCTCGCCGAAGGCATGAAGGTTAAGTGTACGGGTCGTATCCTTGAAGTTCCGGTAGGCCGTGGCCTGCTGGGTCGTGTGGTGAACACTCTGGGTTCCCCAATCGACGGTAAAGGTCCGGTTGATAACGATGGCTTCTCGCCAATCGAAGTTATCGCACCGGGCGTAATCGAACGTCAGTCCGTCGATCAGCCGGTACAGACCGGTTATAAATCCGTTGATGCCATGATCCCAATCGGACGTGGTCAGCGTGAGCTGATCATCGGTGACCGTCAGACCGGTAAAACCGCGATGGCGATCGATGCGATCATCAACCAACGTGACTCCGGCATCAAATGTGTGTACGTGGCTATCGGCCAGAAAGCGTCCACCATTTCTAACGTGGTTCGTAAACTGGAAGAGCACGGCGCACTGTCCAACACTATCGTTGTTGTGGCTACCGCGTCTGAATCTGCTGCACTGCAATATCTGGCACCGTATGCGGGTTGCGCAATGGGCGAATACTTCCGTGACCGCGGTGAAGATGCACTGATCGTTTACGATGACCTGTCCAAACAGGCTGTTGCTTACCGTCAGGTTTCCCTGCTGCTGCGTCGTCCGCCAGGACGTGAAGCATTCCCAGGCGACGTATTTTACCTCCACTCCCGTCTGCTGGAGCGCGCATCCCGCGTTAACGCTGAATACGTTGAGAAGTTCACCAATGGTGAAGTTAAAGGTAAAACCGGCTCCCTGACCGCTCTGCCGATTATCGAAACCCAGGCGGGTGACGTTTCTGCGTTCGTTCCGACCAACGTAATCTCAATTACCGATGGTCAGATCTTCCTGGAAACCAACCTGTTTAACTCCGGTATTCGTCCGGCGGTTAACCCAGGTATCTCCGTATCGCGTGTAGGTGGTGCAGCGCAGACCAAGATCATCAAGAAACTGTCCGGTGGTATTCGTACCGCGCTGGCACAGTATCGTGAACTGGCCGCGTTTTCTCAGTTCGCTTCCGACCTGGATGAAGCTACGCGTAAGCAGCTGAGCCATGGTCAGAAAGTCACTGAGCTGCTGAAGCAGAAACAGTATGCCCCAATGTCTGTTGCACAACAGGGTGTGGTGTTGTTTGCGGCTGAACGCGGTTACCTCGAAGATGTGGAACTGGCGAAAATCGGTAGCTTTGAAGCCGCTCTGCTGGCTTACGTCGACCGTGATCACGCTCCGCTGATGCAAGAGATTAACCAGTCCGGTGGCTATAACGATGAAATCGAAGGCAAGCTGAAAGCTATCCTCGATTCCTTCAAAGCAACCCAGTCCTGGTAACGTCTGGCGGTCTGTCCTAGGGCGGACCGCAAGGCATTGAGGAGAAGCTCATGGCCGGCGCAAAAGAGATACGTAGTAAGATCGCAAGCGTCCAGAACACGCAGAAGATCACTAAAGCGATGGAGATGGTCGCCGCTTCCAAAATGCGTAAATCGCAGGATCGCATGGCGGCCAGCCGTCCTTATGCAGAGACCATGCGCAAAGTGATTGGTCACCTTGCGAATGGTAATCTGGAATATAAGCACCCTTACCTGGAAGAACGCGACGTTAAACGCGTGGGCTACCTGGTGGTGTCGACCGACCGTGGTCTGTGCGGCGGCTTGAACATTAACCTGTTCAAAAAACTGTTGGCGGATATGAAAGCATGGTCCGATAAAGGCGTTCAGTGCGATATCGCAATGATCGGCTCTAAGGGCGTGTCTTTCTTTAACTCTGTTGGCGGTAACGTGGTTGCTCAGGTAACCGGTATGGGGGATAACCCTTCCCTGTCCGAACTGATCGGTCCGGTTAAAGTGATGCTGCAGGCCTACGATGAAGGCCGTCTGGACAGACTGTACGTTGTCAGCAACAAATTTATTAACACCATGTCACAGGTTCCGACCCTGACTCAGATGTTGCCATTACCGGCATCAGAAGATGAAGAGTTGAAACAAAAAGCCTGGGATTACCTGTATGAACCAGACCCGAAACCGCTGCTGGATACCCTGCTGCGTCGTTACGTTGAATCTCAGGTTTATCAGGGCGTGGTAGAAAACCTGGCCAGCGAGCAGGCCGCACGTATGGTGGCGATGAAAGCCGCGACCGACAATGGCGGCAGCCTGATTAAAGAGCTGCAGTTGGTATACAACAAAGCTCGTCAGGCCAGCATTACTCAGGAACTCACCGAGATTGTCGGTGGTGCATCCGCGGTATAACCAGGTTAATTCGTAGAGGATTCAAGATGGCTACTGGAAAAATTGTCCAGGTAATCGGCGCCGTAGTTGACGTCGAATTCCCTCAGGATGCCGTACCGCGTGTGTACGAAGCCCTTGAGGTTCAGAATGGTAATGAAGTTCTGGTGCTGGAAGTTCAGCAGCAGCTCGGCGGCGGTATCGTACGTACCATCGCTATGGGTTCTTCCGACGGTCTGCGTCGTGGTCTGGAAGTTAAAGACCTCGAGCACCCGATCGAAGTCCCGGTAGGTAAAGCAACACTGGGTCGTATCATGAACGTATTGGGTCACCCGATCGACATGAAAGGCGACATCGGTGAAGAAGAGCGTTGGGCTATCCACCGCGCGGCACCGTCCTATGAAGAGCTGTCCAGCTCTCAGGAACTGCTGGAAACCGGCATTAAAGTTATCGACCTGATGTGTCCGTTCGCGAAGGGCGGTAAAGTCGGTCTGTTCGGTGGTGCGGGTGTAGGTAAAACCGTAAACATGATGGAGCTGATCCGTAACATCGCGATCGAACACTCCGGTTATTCTGTGTTTGCGGGTGTAGGTGAACGTACTCGTGAGGGTAACGACTTCTACCACGAAATGACCGATTCCAACGTTCTGGACAAAGTATCCTTGGTATATGGCCAGATGAACGAGCCGCCGGGAAACCGTCTGCGCGTTGCACTGACCGGCCTGACCATGGCTGAGAAATTCCGTGACGAAGGTCGTGACGTACTGCTGTTCGTTGATAACATCTACCGTTACACCCTGGCCGGTACGGAAGTATCCGCACTGCTGGGTCGTATGCCATCAGCGGTAGGCTATCAGCCGACTCTGGCGGAAGAGATGGGTGTTCTTCAGGAACGTATCACCTCGACCAAAACCGGTTCTATCACCTCCGTTCAGGCGGTATACGTACCTGCGGATGACTTGACTGACCCATCCCCAGCCACCACCTTTGCTCACTTAGATGCAACCGTGGTACTGAGCCGTCAGATCGCATCCCTGGGTATCTACCCGGCCGTTGACCCGCTGGACTCCACCAGCCGTCAGCTGGATCCGCTGGTTGTTGGTCAGGAACACTACGACACCGCGCGTGGCGTACAGTCCCTGCTGCAGCGTTACCAGGAACTGAAAGACATCATCGCCATCCTGGGTATGGATGAACTGTCTGAAGAAGACAAACTGGTGGTAGCACGTGCGCGTAAGATCCAGCGCTTCCTGTCCCAGCCGTTCTTCGTTGCGGAAGTATTTACCGGTTCTCCGGGTAAATACGTTTCCCTGAAAGACACCATCCGTGGCTTTAAAGGCATCATGGAAGGCGAATACGACCACCTGCCAGAGCAAGCGTTCTACATGGTTGGTTCTATCGACGAAGCCGTGGAAAAAGCGAAAAAACTTTAACGCCTTAATCGGAGGGTGATATGGCAATGACTTACCACCTGGACGTCGTCAGCGCAGAGCAACAAATGTTCTCTGGTCTGGTCGAAAAAATCCAGGTAACGGGCAGTGAAGGTGAACTGGGTATTTTCCCGGGACACGCACCGCTGCTCACCGCCATTAAGCCTGGTATGATCCGCATCGTTAAACAGTTCGGTCATGAAGAGTTTATCTATCTGTCCGGCGGCATTCTTGAAGTGCAGCCTGGCAACGTGACCGTACTGGCTGATACCGCGATTCGCGGGCAGGATCTCGATGAAGCGAGAGCCCTGGAAGCGAAACGTAAGGCAGAAGAGCACATTAAGAGCTCTCATGGTGACGTGGATTACGCTCAGGCATCTGCGGAACTGGCCAAAGCGATCGCCAAACTGCGCGTTATCGAGTTGACCAAAAAAGCGATGTAACACCGGCTTGAAACACAAAAACCAGTCTGATTTCAGGCTGGTTTTTTTATGCCTGTGTTTTAGATAATTTGAAACTGAAAAGGTATTTTAAAATTTATGTGATATTCATCACATAAATATTGATCGATTAAAAAATGAAGCGTAGACTCTTTTTTTGTGATGAGTGTCACATAATTAACTCAGATAAAAACGGGATACCAACATGAAACTGATCAACAAAATCATCGCCCTTTTCAGCAGCATGAACGTCTCTTTCGGCACGTTCAACCTGTAATACCTGCTTTAATGTGGCGCGATGCTTTGCGTAATTTATAAGCTAGCGCCATCTGTTCTCCTGTCGTTTTCGCACTATCCCCCGCCTCGATCCACTCCTTCTATTACTCCCTGAATTCGATAAATAAAATTGAGTCCGGACACTGAATTCTTTATTCATGGGGCAAAAAAATAGCAAAAACATTAACCTAAGGCTTTAATAAGAGCAGTCTCCTGTTTTTGGGAAGACAAAAGGCGTAGATATCGACGAAAATAGTGGGCTAAACGATAGGTATTTTCCCCTATTGAACGTTTTATCTTCGGCCCATTTCACGATGAAAAAAATGTAGTATTTTCAATGTGAAACGGTATAAATTCGTTCTTAAATTACAGTCAGGACGTGTATGTTGAATAGTGCTATGAGCGTCGTGATCCTTGCCGCAGGCAAAGGTACACGTATGTATTCCGATCTTCCTAAAGTGCTGCATACCCTCGCGGGCAAATCGATGGTCCAGCATGTCATTGATGCTGCTAATGAATTAGGCGCCACTCGCGTACATCTGGTCTACGGACACGGTGGCGAACTGCTTAAACAAACGCTGAAAGATGACAACCTGAACTGGGTTCTTCAAGCAGAGCAGTTGGGTACCGGTCATGCTATGCAGCAGGCGGCGCCATTCTTTGGTGATGACGAAGACATTTTGATGCTTTATGGCGATGTTCCGCTCATCTCCACCGACACCTTACAGCGTCTGCGCGATGCAAAACCGCAGGGTGGCATCGGCCTGTTAACGGTGAAACTGGATGACCCAACCGGCTACGGGCGTATTACGCGTGAAAACGGCGTGGTAACTGGCATCGTTGAGCATAAAGATGCCACCGACGAGCAGCGTCAGATTCAGGAAATCAATACCGGTATTCTGGTGGCTAACGGTGCAGACATGAAGCGCTGGCTGGAAAAACTCACCAACAACAATGCGCAGGGTGAATACTACATCACCGATATCATTGCGATGGCCTATCATGAAGGACGTGAGATTGCCGCGGTACATCCGGCGCGTATTAGCGAAACGGAAGGCGTCAATAATCGTCTGCAGCTTTCCCGCCTGGAGCGCGTTTATCAGTCCGAGCAGGCAGAAAAACTGCTGCTGGCTGGTGTGATGCTGCGCGATCCGGCGCGTTTTGATCTACGCGGTACGCTTATTCACGGGCGCGATGTTGAAATTGATACTAACGTTATCATTGAAGGTCACGTGACCCTCGGCGATCGCGTCAAGATTGGCGCAGGTTGCGTCATCAAGAACAGCGTGATTGGTGATGACTGTGAGCTTAGCCCATACAGCGTTGTGGAAGATGCACGCCTCGATACGGCATGTACTATTGGTCCGTTTGCACGTTTACGTCCCGGTGCTGAGCTGCAGGAAGGCGCACACGTGGGTAACTTCGTCGAAATGAAAAAAGCGCGTCTGGGTAAAGGCTCCAAAGCCGGTCATCTGACGTATCTGGGCGATGCAGAAATTGGCGATAACGTGAACATCGGCGCAGGGACTATTACCTGCAACTACGATGGTGCCAATAAGTTTAAAACCATTATTGGCGACGATGTGTTTGTTGGTTCTGATACTCAGCTGGTGGCGCCTGTCTCCGTGGGTAAAGGCGCGACTATTGCCGCCGGGACCACCGTAACGCGTGATGTCGCGGATAACGAACTGGTTATCAGCCGGGTACCGCAGGTCCATAAACAGGGCTGGAAGCGTCCGGTGAAGAAGAAGTAATTAATTTTTGCTGGATGGCGACTTTGCCTTATCTGACCTACGTGCGGTGACGTTCAGTAGGCCTGATAAACGTGATTGCCATCAGGCAGACAAGAGATGAGGGGATAATATAATCCTCCGCTCAACACGCAGTACCATAAAAATAACCCCACTCTCTACAAGGCTCGGGGCGCCCGGAATACGGGTATCAGGTTGACCGACAACGACAGGCACAATGCCTAAATTCGGAATCTAAAAATATGTGTGGAATTGTTGGCGCTATCGCGCAGCGTGATGTTGCTGAAATCCTTCTCGAAGGTTTACGTCGTCTGGAATATCGTGGTTATGACTCTGCCGGTCTGGCAGTTGTCGATGCTGAAGGCAAAATGACCCGTCTGCGTCGTCTGGGCAAAGTACAGATGCTTACCGCGGCTGCGGAAGATCATCCGTTACATGGCGGCACCGGTATTGCTCACACGCGTTGGGCAACGCACGGCGAACCTTCAGAAGCGAACGCGCATCCGCATGTTTCTGATCACATTGTGGTGGTGCATAACGGCATCATCGAAAACCATGAACCGCTGCGTGAAATGCTGAAAACACGTGGCTACACTTTCGTGTCAGAAACCGACACCGAAGTGATTGCTCACCTGGTGCACTGGGAGCTGGAGCAGGGCGGTACTCTGCGTGAGGCCGTACTGCGGACTATCCCGCAGCTGCGCGGTGCATACGGTACGGTGATCATGGATACCCGTAACCCTGAAATCCTGCTGGCGGCGCGTTCTGGTAGCCCGCTGGTAATTGGTTTGGGCATGGGTGAGAACTTTATCGCTTCCGATCAGCTGGCGCTGCTGCCGGTAACCCGTCGCTTTATCTTCCTGGAAGAAGGCGATATTGCGGAAGTGACTCGTCGTTCAGTGACCATTTTCGACAAGTCTGGCGTGGAAGTTAAACGTCAGGATATTGAATCCAGTCTGCAATATGACGCGGGCGAAAAAGGTATCTATCGCCACTACATGCAGAAAGAGATCTACGAACAGCCGAATGCGATCAAAAATACGCTGACCGGGCGCATCAGCCACGGTGAGGTGGATTTAAGCGAGCTGGGTCCGCATGCCAACGAGATGCTGTCTCAGGTGGAGCATATTCAGATCATCGCCTGTGGTACGTCGTACAACTCCGGTATGGTGTCTCGCTACTGGTTTGAGTCGCTGGCGGGTATTCCGTGTGATGTAGAAATCGCCTCTGAATTCCGTTACCGCAAATCAGCGGTGCGTCGCAACAGCCTGATGATCACCCTGTCCCAGTCTGGTGAAACGGCGGATACCCTGGCGGGTCTGCGCTTATCAAAAGAGCTGGGTTATCTGGGATCGCTGGCGATTTGTAACGTACCGGGTTCTTCTCTGGTGCGTGAATCCGACCTGGCGATGATGACCAACGCCGGTACCGAAATCGGCGTGGCCTCCACGAAAGCATTTACCACCCAACTGACTGTACTGCTGATGCTGGTGGCGAAACTGTCACGTCTTAAAGGCCTGGATGCGTCTATTGAGCATGACATCGTTCACGGTCTGCAGGCGCTGCCGAACCGTATTGAGCAGATGCTGTCTCAGGACAAACGCATTGCTGCCCTGGCAGAAGATTTCTCTGACAAACACCATGCACTGTTCCTCGGCCGTGGCGATCAGTATCCGATTGCGCTGGAAGGCGCGCTGAAGCTGAAAGAGATCTCTTATATTCACGCGGAAGCCTACGCAGCTGGCGAGCTGAAACACGGCCCGCTGGCGCTGATTGATGCGGATATGCCGGTTATCGTCGTGGCACCGAACAACGAACTGTTGGAAAAACTGAAATCCAACATTGAAGAAGTTCGTGCCCGTGGCGGCCAACTGTACGTCTTCGCCGATCAAGATGCGGGCTTTACCAGCAACGAAAACATGCACATCATTGAGATGCCGCATGTGGAAGAGGTTATTGCTCCGATCTTCTATACCGTTCCGCTGCAACTGCTGGCGTATCACGTGGCGCTGATTAAAGGCACCGATGTCGATCAGCCGCGCAACCTGGCGAAGTCGGTTACCGTAGAGTAACGCGCCACGCGATTTATCGCGGAGATAGCGCTAAAAATCCGGCGTGCTGTTACGGCACTCCGGATTTTTTTTATGTCTAAAATCAGTATATTAAATGAGGCAGAAGATGACGCAGGACTATCGTAAGTCGGTGTTCAGGGCAATGGACTACATCAGCCAGCATCTGGATCTTAACCCGACTCTGGAAGAGGTCTCGCGTGAGGTCGCTGTGTCCTGCTATCACTTTCATCGCATCTTCAAAGCACAGGTTGGCGAAACGGTCGCTGAATTTACCCGTCGTCTGCGGATGGAAAAGGCCGCTATGAGCCTGATTGACGCACCGCATAGCGATATTACCGGGCTGGCATTACAGGTCGGATTTTCCAGTTCGCAAAACTTTGCCCGGGCATTTCGCCGTCATTTTTCCGTATCGCCAGGCGAATTTCGTCGCTCCCTTCGGGAGGCAATAAAAAGCAAGACAGGACACGTCTCTCAGCAAAAAAGCACCTATTCTCAGTGCGATACTACCCAAGCACACTGGCATACAGCAGGCTTTTTGGGCGCAAAAGTCATTGAGCTCCCCACGCGTAGGGTCGCATTTATGCGCCGATTTGGACCATACGGTAAAGAGACCTGCCAACAAACGCATCAGGACTTGTTGACCTCGTTGCCCGCCAGAACGCCGTTACAGCCTGCCGGAATGCTATGTGTTTACTGGGATCCGCCAGATGTGACGGCAGAACAGCATTGCCGCACGGATGTTGGTTTTGAACTCAGCGAGGGGGAGCAGGTCAGTCGACATATCGCCGTGCAGACAATAGCCGCCGGAAATTATCTGGTATGCAAGTGCGCAGCTTGGGGAGATCAGGTTGATAACACCTGGGCGCTCGCCTTTGCCTGGATGCGAACGAAAGGGCTGATGAAAAGCGATAAACCTTGCTACGAAATGTATTACAACGAAACCAATGCCGCGCATGATTATTATGTCTATGACATTTGCATCCCTTTGAATTAACGCCAGAAAAATAGCTATCTACACAGCAACGAATACGTTTATTCGCAACGCAATGGAGTTAATTTTTCATGAGAATTTCAATGCTCTTTCTGGCATGTTCACTGGCCGTCACGTCTTCCACGGTCTCTGCTCTGGAAGGTAATAAAATGATTATCTTTGGCGGGGAAATCTACAGCGCCGATCCAAATAATCCCTCTCCACAAGCCATCGCTATTGAAGGCAAAAAAATCATTGCCGTGGGAACGTTCAACGATGTGCTGAAGAAGGCCGGTTCTGATGCTATTCGCATTGATTTGCAGGGTAATTACCTGATGCCGGGGTTGATCGACAGCCACGCCCATGTTGCTGATGGCGGTTTTAAAACGATCACCGTCGAATTTCCTGAAGGGATGACAAAAGCGGCAGCGATTAGAGCGTTTGTCGATAAAAATAAGCGTAACCCTCAGCGCGATCTCCATGGTGTCCAGTTTTACAGCAATGTATCCCTGGATTACTGGGAAAATATTAGCCTGCTGGATAGCGTATTTAATGCGCCAGAATATCAGGATACGCCGGTGGTGCTGGCTGGATCGGATGCCCATACCGGCTGGGTTAATAACGCCATGTTACGTAAAGCCAAGTTGGATCCCCAGGCCATTGCTGACGCTGGCAACAGTATAAGAACCAATGTTGGGCTAACCCCCAATGGAAAACTCAACGGCTTTGTCTCCGAAGGCGCATGGGATCGGGTGCTCGGTGCCATTCCTCCCGTCGATAACGACAAAATTGCGCAGTCGATTATCGCTGGATCAAAGGTGATGAACCGCTATGGTATCACCGCCTGGATGGAGCCGCTGAGCAACCTGCGCCCGCTGGCACCGTCATTTGATGCTCACCCGGGACGCAACGATGAAGGGCTACTTCCGGCGTACAGTTCTCTGGCGAAGGACGGAAAACTCACCGCCCACGTAACCGGTCTGGCATTGGTCAATATTAACGCTTCTCCAGCAGCCATTGATGACGTAGTGGCTATCAGGGATAAATATGCCGGAATACCCGATATCAAGCTGGCTGGGATTAAAATCTTTCAGGACGGAGTGATTGAATATCCGTCCCAGACCGCGAAGTTGAGTCAGTCATACCTGAATCGACTTGGCTACAGTGGTAGTAACTCGCTGGATAAAGTGACGTTCTGTTCGCTGGTGGCCAAAGCGGATGCTGAAAAGTTGATTGCCCACTTTCATGCTATCGGCGATCGCGCCGTGCAGGAGTCACTGGATGCGGTTGCCTGTGCGCGCGAAAAGAATGGCAACAGCGGCATATTGCACAGCATTACCCACCTGGAAATCGTCAACCCGCAGAGCCTCCCTCAATTTCAGCAGTTGAACGTCGCAGCGTCTATGCAGTTGCTGTGGGCGGGTAAAGACGGTGCAACGACAACTCTGCTGGATGGCAAAGTGCCAGTGCCGTTACTCCAACACCTTTATCCAGCTGGCGATCTGTTCCGCCATCACGCGCTGATTGCGGGGGCCAGCGACTGGCCGGTATCTAGCCCCAACCCGCTGTTTGCCATTTACACGGCAGTTACGCGGATGGGGGAAGAGGGCGAACTGCCACCTGAGAGTGAAAAAATCAGCCGTGCCGCGATGCTACAGGCTTACACCCTGAATGCAGCAAAAGTTATTGGCCGCGATAAAGAAACGGGCTCAATTGCCGTAGGGAAAAGTGCTGACCTGGTGCTGTTCGATCGCAACCTTGAGAAAGTGAGTATTGAAAAGCTACGGGATGCCACGGTGCTTTGGACGATGTTTGCCGGAAAAAAAGTCTATAGCGGGAAGTAAACTGCTGCTGAAAGGCCACCGGGAGGTGGTCTTTTACATTACGATAGCCTGTTTTTTGAACCGTTAGAAAAGAAATACATCACGGCATTTTGATGAAAAATAGTCATCCTTGGCTACGCTTTTAAGTGTCATAAAAATAAAATTTTCGCGAAATGTTATTGTCATGAAATGCGTTAATAACTTGTTTTTGCAGTATTTTTTAAATTCTGTATTTCACTTTTTTCCATTGTCATAAAACTGTCATATTTCGTACATTTAACTGTCACCTGTTTGTCCTATTTTGCTCACAGTAGCAACTCAAACAATGATTTACGAAAACCGTGCAGGAGACATTATGAAAGTTATGCGTACCACTGTCGCAACTGTTGTCGCCGCGACCTTATCCATGAGCGCGTTCTCTGTATTTGCCGCAGCGAGCCTGACAGGTGCAGGTGCAACTTTTCCTGCGCCAGTGTATGCCAAATGGGCTGATACTTATCAGAAAGAGACCGGTAGTAAAGTCAACTACCAGGGTATCGGCTCCTCCGGTGGTGTAAAACAAATTACGGCAAATACCGTTGATTTCGGCGCTTCTGATGCACCGTTGTCTGATGAGAAACTGGCACAGGAAGGCCTGTTCCAGTTCCCGACCGTGATCGGCGGTGTCGTGCTGGCTGTAAATATTCCAGGCCTGAAATCTGGCGAACTGGTGCTGGACGGTAAGACCCTGGGTGATATCTACCTCGGCAAAATCAAGAAGTGGGATGATGAAGCCATCACCAAACTGAACCCAGGGCTGAAACTGCCTTCGCAGAACATCGCCGTTGTGCGTCGTGCTGATGGTTCCGGTACCTCTTTCGTGTTCACCAGCTACTTGGCAAAAGTGAACGAAGAGTGGAAATCTAAAATTGGTGCAGGCTCTACCGTTAACTGGCCAACCGGTCTGGGTGGTAAAGGTAACGACGGTATCGCCGCGTTCGTACAGCGTCTGCCAGGCTCCATTGGTTACGTTGAATATGCTTACGCTAAGCAGAACAACCTGGCCTATACCAAACTGATTTCTGCTGACGGTAAACCGGTAAGCCCGACCGAAGAAAACTTTGCAAATGCGGCAAAAGGTGCTGACTGGAGCAAAACCTTCGCCCAGGATCTGACTAACCAGAAAGGTGATGAGGCGTGGCCGATTACGTCCACCACATTCATCCTGGTTCACAAAGAGCAGAAGAAACCTGAGCAGGGCGTTGAAGTGCTGAAGTTCTTTGACTGGGCGTACAAAAATGGCGGTAAACAGGCTAATGACCTGGATTACGCCAGCCTGCCGGATAACGTGGTTGAGCAGATTCGTGCTGCATGGAAGACCAACGTGAAAGACAGCAGCGGTAAAGCACTGTACTAATAGAATATCTTTGACGAATTGGCGGATGGCGCTACGCTTATCCGCCCTACGGTTTCTACCGTAGGCCCAGAGTGTAGGCCGGATAAGCGTAGCGCCATCCGGCATGGGCAACTGAGTAAACGAGTTTAACTTAAAGAGTGATTTATGGCTGCAACCAAGCCTGCTTTTAACCCACCGGGTAAAAAGGGTGACATGATATTCAGCGTGCTGGTAAAACTGGCTGCGCTGATTGTGCTATTGATGTTGGGTGGCATTATTGTCTCTCTGATCATCTCCTCCTGGCCAAGCATTCAAAAATTTGGTTTCTCATTTTTGTGGACCAAAGAGTGGGATGCGCCAAACGACATCTACGGTGCGCTGGTACCGATTTACGGTACGCTGGTGACCTCGTTTATCGCCTTGCTGATCGCCGTTCCGGTGAGCTTCGGCATCGCTTTATTTTTGACTGAGTTAGCACCTAACTGGTTACGTCGCCCGCTGGGCATTGCAATTGAACTGCTGGCGGCGATCCCGAGTATTGTTTACGGCATGTGGGGCCTGTTTATTTTTGCCCCGCTGTTTGCAACCTACTTTCAGGAGCCGGTGGGTAACATCCTTTCCAACATACCGTTTGTGGGTGCCCTGTTTGCGGGTCCGGCCTTTGGTATCGGTATTCTGGCAGCCGGTGTGATCCTGGCCATTATGATCATCCCGTACATTGCGGCGGTCATGCGCGATGTGTTCGAACAAACGCCGGTACTGATGAAAGAGTCAGCCTACGGCATCGGCTGTACTACCTGGGAAGTTATCTGGCGCATCGTCCTTCCGTTCACCAAAAATGGGGTGATTGGCGGCGTGATGTTGGGTCTTGGCCGCGCGCTGGGTGAAACCATGGCGGTGACCTTTATCATCGGTAACACCTACCAGCTCGACAGTGCATCACTGTTTATGCCGGGTAACAGTATTACCTCTGCGTTGGCGAATGAATTTGCCGAAGCGGAATCTGGCCTGCATGTGGCTGCGTTGATGGAACTGGGGCTGATCCTGTTTGTGATCACCTTCATCGTGCTGGCAGCGTCTAAGTTCATGATCATGCGCCTTGCGAAGAACGAGGGGGCACGCTAATGGCTACGCTTGATATGCAAAACACCGCCGCGCTGGCGGAGTCTCGTCGTAAGATGCAGGCGCGTCGCCGCTTGAAAAACCGCATCGCACTGACACTCTCAATGGGGACGATGGCGTTCGGTCTGTTCTGGTTGGTGTGGATACTGTTCTCAACGGTGGTTCGCGGTATCGACGGTATGTCGCTGGCGCTGTTCACTGAAATGACGCCGCCGCCGAATACGGCGGGTGGCGGTCTGGCGAATGCCCTGGCGGGCAGCGGGCTGTTGATCCTGTGGGCGACCGTGTTGGGTACGCCGCTCGGTATTATGGCGGGCATCTATCTGGCCGAGTACGGGCGTAAGTCCTGGCTGGCTGAGATTATCCGCTTTATCAACGACATCCTGCTGTCTGCGCCGTCGATTGTTGTGGGTCTGTTCGTTTACACCGTGGTCGTCGCGAAAATGGAGCACTTCTCTGGCTGGGCGGGCGTGATTGCGCTGGCGCTGCTGCAGGTGCCAATCGTGATTCGTACCACCGAAAACATGCTCAAACTGGTGCCGGATAGCCTGCGTGAAGCGGCCTATGCGCTGGGTACGCCGAAGTGGAAGATGATTTCAGCGATCACCCTGAAGGCGTCTGTCTCCGGCATTATCACCGGTGTCTTGCTGGCGATTGCGCGTATTGCCGGTGAAACCGCTCCGCTGCTGTTTACATCGCTCTCCAATCAGTTCTGGAGCACCGACATGATGCAGCCGATAGCCAACCTGCCGGTGACCATCTTTAAGTTTGCGATGAGTCCATTTGTGGAATGGCAGCAACTGGCCTGGGCCGGGGTGCTGATTATTACCCTGTGCGTACTGCTGCTGAACATTCTGGCGCGCGTTATTTTCGCGAAGAAGAAACACGGTTAAGACGAATTGCCGGATGGCGGCGTAAACGCCTTATCCGGCCTACGGTCGAACATATTTGTAGGCCTGATAAGCTGCGCGCCATCAGGCATGATAAGGAATAGATTGAAATGAGTATGGTTGATACTGCCCCAGGTAAGATTCAGGTTCGTGATTTGAACTTCTACTACGGCAAATTCCATGCCCTGAAGAACATCAACCTGGATATCGCTAAAAACCAGGTCACGGCGTTTATCGGGCCATCAGGCTGTGGTAAATCAACGCTTCTGCGTACCTTCAACAAAATGTTTGAACTGTATCCAGAACAGCGTGCGGAAGGTGAAATTCTGCTGGATGGCGACAATATTCTCACCAATACCCAGGATATCGCGCTGCTGCGTGCCAAAGTAGGGATGGTGTTCCAGAAGCCGACGCCGTTCCCGATGTCCATCTACGACAACATCGCGTTTGGTGTCCGTCTGTTTGAAAAACTCTCGCGTGCAGACATGGACGAGCGCGTGCAGTGGGCCTTGACCAAGGCCGCATTATGGAATGAAACCAAAGATAAACTACACCAGAGTGGGTACTCTCTCTCCGGTGGTCAGCAGCAGCGTTTGTGCATTGCGCGTGGTATTGCCATTCGCCCTGAAGTGTTGCTGCTGGATGAGCCGTGTTCGGCGCTCGACCCGATCTCTACCGGGCGTATTGAAGAGCTGATCACCGAGCTGAAAGAGGATTACACCGTCGTTATCGTTACCCACAACATGCAGCAGGCTGCGCGTTGTTCCGACCACACGGCGTTTATGTACCTGGGCGAGTTGATTGAGTTCAGCAACACGGACGATCTGTTCACCAAGCCCGCGAAGAAACAAACAGAAGATTATATCACCGGCCGTTACGGTTGATTCAGGAGCGCGTTATGGACAGTCTGAACCTTAATAAACATATTTCCGGCCAGTTCAACGCAGAACTGGAAAGCATCCGCACCCAAGTAATGACCATGGGCGGCATGGTGGAGCAGCAGCTTTCTGATGCCATTACCGCTATGCACAACCAGGACAGCGAGCTGGCGAAGCGCGTCATTGAGGGCGATAAGAACGTCAACATGATGGAAGTGGCGATTGATGAAGCCTGTGTGCGCATCATTGCCAAGCGTCAGCCGACGGCGAGCGACCTGCGCCTGGTGATGGCAATCATCAAAACTATCGCTGAGCTGGAACGTATTGGTGATGTAGCGGATAAAATTTGCCGTACCGCGCTGGAGAAATTCTCCCTGCAGCATCAGCCGTTGCTGGTAAGCCTGGAATCACTGGGTCGCCATACGGTGCAAATGCTGCATGATGTTCTGGATGCATTTGCGCGGATGGATCTGGACGAAGCGGTGCGTATTTACCGTGAAGACAGGAAAGTTGATCAGGAATATGAGGGCATCGTACGCCAACTGATGACCTATATGATGGAAGACCCGCGCACCATTCCGAGCGTGCTGACCGCACTGTTCTGCGCCCGTTCTATCGAGCGTATCGGTGACCGTTGCCAGAATATTTGCGAATATATCTTCTACTTCGTGAAGGGACAAGATTTCCGTCACGTCGGCGGCGATGAGCTGGATAAGCTGCTGGCGGGTAAAGACCCGAAGGAATAAGCGGCTTGTTGCGTTCGCCGGGATCCCCGGCGTCGCTATTGTAGGCCGGATAAGGCGTTACGCCGCATCCGGCATTCTGCGCCATCCGCTTGATGGCGCTTTGCTTATCAGGCCTACTGTTTAATCGACGATATTCCAACCCCGCGCCTTCCACAATGCCGGCAACTGTGCCAGATCGGTAAAGGTCGTCACTTTAGGATGATCGATCGGTTTGTTGTGCGAATCGGCGCAGAAGTAGAACACCTCCATCCCGGCATCAATCCCTGACTGCGCACCCGCAGCAGAATCATCCACCAGAATGCAGTTTTGCGGATTGACGTTCATGGCTTTTGCCGCATGAAACATCAGCGCCGGATCGGGCTTCCAGCGTTGGATATCATAGCCGCTGAACAGTAAATCCGGGAAATGATGCAGCATGCCTAGCTTGCCCAACGAGTGCTGCATTTTGCTGACCGGACCGTTCGACACCACGCACATCGGCACTGCCATGCTATCCAGCAGCGCGTTGGCACCCGCAATCACCTCCAGTTCCGTATCGAACAGGCGTGCGACCTCGGCGCGGTAAATCGGTTCTAGTTCGGCTTTTGCCAGTTCGACACCGTGCTCGTCGTTGATAATGTCGATGATCTCGTAGAGCTTTACCCCCTTGAAGCGTTTAAACGTCTCTTCAAGATCGAGCGTAATGCCAAACGCCTGGAACATGCTGACATACGCGCGAGAACAAATGACTTCACTGTCGACGAGGGTTCCGTCACAGTCAAAAAATACAGCTTCTATCTGGGACATGTCATTTCCGTTTTAACAAGTTTAACGTTTACGTACAGCATTATTGGGCGACGCAATCGTTGCCGTATAAGCAAAATCAATGGAAAAAAATCGCTCATAACCCACCCTATTGTCGCATTTTGGTATAGGATAGCGACGAATTTTCCCTCCTTGTTCGGAAATTGATAATGAGTCAACAACACACAACCCAGGCTTCTGGCCGGGGCATACTGGAACGCGTGTTTAAACTGCGCGAACATGGCACGACGGCACGGACCGAAGTGATCGCCGGTTTCACCACGTTCCTGACGATGGTCTACATCGTTTTCGTCAACCCGCAAATTCTGGGCGTAGCCGGAATGGACACCAGTGCCGTCTTCGTGACCACCTGTCTGATTGCGGCGCTGGGCAGTATCCTGATGGGCGTATTCGCTAACCTGCCGGTGGCGCTGGCGCCAGCGATGGGGCTGAACGCCTTCTTCGCGTTCGTCGTGGTACAGGCAATGGGCCTGCCGTGGCAGGTAGGTATGGGCGCTATCTTCTGGGGTGCGGTGGGTCTGCTGCTGCTGACTATCTTCCGCGTGCGTTACTGGATGATTGCCAACATTCCGGTCAGTCTGCGCGTGGGGATCACCAGCGGTATCGGTCTGTTTATCGGCATGATGGGGCTGAAAAATGCCGGCGTTATCGTGGCGAACAAGGATACGCTGGTTTCCATCGGTAACCTGACTTCTCACAGCGTGCTGCTGGGGGTCTTGGGCTTCTTCATTATCGCTATTCTGGCGTCCCGCAACATTCATGCGGCGGTGCTGGTTTCGATTATCGTCACCACCCTGCTGGGCTGGATGCTGGGCGATGTGCACTATAACGGTATCGTTTCTGCACCACCGAGCATCACCACCGTTGTGGGCCATGTTGACCTTGCCGGGTCGTTCAACCTGGGGCTGGCGGGGGTGATCTTCTCCTTCATGCTGGTTAACCTGTTCGACTCCTCCGGTACGCTTATTGGTGTGACGGACAAAGCGGGTCTGGCCGATGAAAAAGGCAAGTTTCCGCGCATGAAGCAGGCGCTGTTTGTGGATAGCGTCTCCTCGGTTGCCGGGTCCTTTATCGGTACTTCTTCGGTGACTGCGTATATCGAGTCGTCTTCCGGGGTTTCAGTTGGCGGGCGTACTGGTCTGACGGCTGTCGTGGTGGGGATCCTGTTCCTGCTGGTGATTTTCCTGTCGCCGCTGGCGGGAATGGTGCCGCCCTATGCGGCAGCAGGTGCGCTGATTTATGTCGGTGTGCTGATGACCTCCAGCCTGTCACGCGTGAAGTGGGATGACCTGACCGAAGCGGTCCCGGCGTTTATTACCGCCGTGATGATGCCGTTTAGCTTCTCGATTACCGAAGGTATCGCGCTGGGCTTTATTTCCTACTGTGTAATGAAAATCGGTACCGGACGCTTCCGCGACCTCAGCCCATGCGTGATCGTTGTGGCGCTGCTGTTTGTGCTGAAGATTGTGTTTATCGACGCACACTAAAATATCGGTATTCTCTACAGCCCGCCCGGCATTACTGCTGGCGGGCTTTTTCTTTTATGCTTTTACGCGCTGAATATAATCCCCGAAGGCGGCTAACTGGCCCGTCAGGTGATCCAGCGTGCTTTGATCAATCACTTCGCCGGTTTGTGTATCCACTTTATTCTGAATGACACCGCCCATAAACTCCGGTTTATTCATGACCATGGCGTCAAGGAACACCAGAATCTGGCGCAGATGGTACTGACAGCGGGCACCGCCAATCGCGCCCATTGAGCTGGTCTGGATCAGCACCGGTTTGCCTGCCAGAGGCTGATCGGGCAGACGGGACAGCCAGTCGATGGCGTTCTTCAGTCCACCTGGTACCGAATAGTTATATTCTGGTGTGACAATCACCACGCCATCCGCTTTTCTGATCTGCTCCGCCAGCGCTTCTACGCTTGCCGGAAAACCTTCTTCCTGCTGGAGATCGGCATCGTACAGTGGAATATCGCCAATCGACGGTAATGCGTTGACGTCCATCCCTGCCGGGGCAATTTTTGGCAGCGTACGGGCAACCATTCCATTAAATGAGCCTTTGCGCAGGCTCCCCAGTAACGTAACAACATTCAATGTTTCGGACATGGTTACTCCTGTTTCATCATGAAGGTTAAATCAGTTAAGCGTGTAGCTCTTCGCTGCGGATAATTGAGAGAAGCGGATCAGGCGGCCCGTTGGCGCATTGGCGCGAGTCTGGATATCGGGCAAACTTTTCCAATCCTGCTTACCATCAAACTCCCAAACCTTGAGTTTTTCAATGGCTGGCGTCACCGCGACCGACCACACCAGCACATCTTCCGCATCGCAAATGGCTTCGATCTGCGCCGTATGGGCGCATTTCAGGCGTCCGGCGCCGGGTAACAACTGGAGTTCGCGCGGATCGTCATTGCTCATATCACCGGTAAGTTTGAGTACGCTCTGGCGTAGGGTAATGAGCTGTGCGCGTGCTTCATTCGGATCGCTTTGGTTGTTGATCCACAGGTTTTCGTTGCTGGAAAAGCGCCTGGTGTCCGTCGAATGTGGATAGTTAAACCCACGGATTGCTCGCTGAAGTTCCATATCCAGGCCGCAGCTGCCTTCTGTCGTCAGCGCAACGCCGACGATATTTCCGGCGTAGGAAATGGAAAATCCGGGCAGATTTTTATCGCGAAAGACCGGTTTGCCTTTGGCATGTTGCACGATTTCGGGCAGCGAGCTGGTGCCGTAAAGCATAAACATCAGTTCAGCGAGGAGGCTTCTGGAGGCCAGAAAGCGTGTTCGGCGGTGAGTTGGGAGGCTGTTTGCTTCGATATGACATGGAGAAGGGAGGCGAACTGAAATCAGGTGTCCCTCCGTAAGAATCCCTCTGGCAAAATGTGTCGCCATTTTTCGCTCCGTGATTAATGGTCCGTGATTATTACCAGAGTAACATTTACACGGCGTCCAGGCAGGCTTTGCTGCCTAAAAATCAGGCGAAAACGGGATACATTACGCGACATTTACATTTCTGACACTATCATGGTTAATTTAGCAACAATTTGGGCGCGCAGTGTCAGGACATATCACGATAGAGCGTCTTGATCGTGTCTTTCAGCCAGACGATCTTTGGATTGTGGCTGTTACGTTTATGCCAGAGCAGGGTGAACGGTACGCGCATTTTTTCCAGCTGTGCGGTATCAAAGGGCAGCGGGCGTGCCACCAGTGGAAGCTGGTGGAGTTGATTATAACGCTGACAGTAGACTGGGGCAGTGGCTATCAACGCGTGATCCGGTTGGGCGGCCATAAACAGAGACTGCTCAAACCCCGGTAGGCTCAGGGCGATAGTGCGTTTGCGTCCCATCTCCTGCAGCACATCGTCCAGCGCCCAGGTATCGCTTTGTTCCCAACTGATGCTGATATGCGGATAGCGCAGGAAGGTCTCCAGGTTCCACTCTTCTCGTAACGCCGGATGATCTTCGCGCAGCCAGACGCAGGGGAGATCGGAAAACAGCACTTCATGGTCGATAGATAACGGCAGCAGGCTCAGCAACTCGCGTGAGCGCGGGTGGCTTTCGCGCCCGGTAAAGCCGATATCCACCTCACCGCGAATAATGGCGTCCAGCGAATCGTAATCCCAGTTGCGCACTTTGATGGACGCTTGCGGATAGCGTTGATAAATCTGCTGCGAGAGCGCGTTGAACATGATCATCACCAGCGGCGTCTCGGCCACCAGATCAAACTTCAACCCGCGCGGTGCTTCGTGATGCGGCTTATCGAGCAACTGATTGCCCATCTGCATCCACTCCGCCAGGTTCTGTTCCATACTGACCATCAACGGCGTCGGCGTCAGCCCCAGCGGGGTGTTTACAAACAGCGGATCGTCAAACCAGGATCTCAGCTTCGCCAACGATTTACTGACTGCCGACGGCGTGACGTTCATCCGTTTGGCGGTTTTGGTGACGCTGCGCTCCTGCATCAGGAGCTGCAGGCAGAGCAGTAAATTAAGATCGAGACTGCTGAGGGATTTCTTCATGAGTAGGCGCGGACCGGTTAGGAGCAACAGTGATAATCAGCATGATGCTCACTATGCTACAGCCAATCAGAATCCCGATCAGCATATTCAACGCGTCAAGTCCGAGGACAGCCGCCAGCCAAATCCACAGTGATGAGCCACAAACCTGGGCGATGCCTAGCGTTGAGCTGGCGACGCCCGCTCGCAGCGAGAACGGTCCCAGCGCCTGGCTCATGGCAACGCCGAAACCGACCGAGAATCCGGCACAGATTAACGTCAGGCCAAACAGTGTAACTGCATGCGAGCTGGCAAGGGTTAATACCACGCCTGCGCTCAGGAACAGCACCTGCGAGGCCAGCATCAGGGTACGGGGCTTAAACAGGCTCAGGGCGAACGGCGTGGAGAAAGAGACCGCCATACTGACCCCTGCGGTCATCGCCATGGTCGTGGCGTATTCACCGCGGTCAAAACCCATTACCTCCATCAGTAGCACCGGCGAGGTGTTGACGAAGGTAAGGATCACCGACACGCTGAGCGTGGTAATCGCCAGTCGGCTGAGGAAAAAGCGGTTTACCAGCGATTCGGTGCGCTGCTCAACACCCGCAGACCTTGAGAGCGTCGCTGGGCGCGATTCTCGCAGGATAAACACCGACAGCAGGCAAACTGCCACGCCCATACCAATCATCGTGTAGAACAGGCTCTGCCACGGGTATTTGAGCATAATTAGATGCCCCATTACCGGGGCCAGAACCGGCACGATACAGGTGATACCGTTCAACAGAGACAGCACCTTCGCCCGGCGGCGATCGTCGAGCGTATCGCGCAAAATCGCAAAGGCCACTACATAACAGCAGCCTGCGCCAATTCCCTGAATAAAACGGCCCACCAGGAACGGCGTACCGCTCTCGGCGAATGAACACAGGGCGGAAGCAAAAATAAAGATCAGGGCGCCGACAATCGCGACCGGTTTACGACCCGACTGGTCGGCAATCTTACCGGCGAACAGCATCGCCGCGGCCATTCCGGCCAGATACACCGAAAATGCGATATGCAGCTGTGCTTCGCTGGCGTTAAGATCGGCGGCAATACGCGGTAACCCCACCAGATACATATCAATACCGGCAGGATAAAGCAGAACCAGAGCAAAACTGCAGATTAAAAAGCGTGTCATAGCGACCTCATGAGGAATGTGGCGCTAAGAATACGGGGAGAGCATCAGTAGCACGAGTTGCCATTCGGACAACAGTGATTTCCTGTGAGGAAATCACTGTTGTCCGAATGGCGACTTTGCCTTATCGTGCCTACGGGTCCTGTAGGCACGATAAGCATCGCGCCACCGGGCAACATAACGTTACTTACCGATACAGAAGCTGGAGAAAATCCGTCCCAGCAGATCGTCGGAGGTAAACTCCCCGGTGATCTCACTGAGATTCTGCTGCGCGAGGCGTAGCTCTTCTGCCAGCAATTCTCCGGCCCTGGCGCCCAACAGCTGAGCTTTGCCCTGCTCGAGATGCTCTGCCGCTTCTGCCAGTGCCTGCAGGTGACGACGGCGCGCCAGGAAACCGCCTTCCATATTGGTTTCGAAACCCATGCTCTGCTTGAGGTGGTTGCGTAGCACGTCCACGCCTTCACCGGTACGCGCGGAGAGGCGAACCAGTGAGTGGCCATTTACTTCGCTAAGGCCCAGCGTTTCTCCGGTGATATCCGCTTTGTTGCGTACCACGGTGATGGGTAACTTCGTCGGCAAACGTGCGATAAAATCAGGCCAGATATCGGCCGGGTCGACGGCATCGGTGGTGGTGCCATCCACCATAAACAGCACGCGGTCGGCCTGTTCGATTTCCTGCCAGGCGCGTTCGATACCAATGCGTTCAACTTCGTCACTGGCATCACGCAGACCGGCGGTGTCGATGATATGCAGCGGCATGCCGTCGATATGAATATGTTCGCGCAGCACGTCGCGGGTGGTGCCAGCAATGTCGGTGACAATCGCCGCCTCACGGCCCGCTAAGGCGTTCAGCAGGCTTGATTTCCCGGCGTTAGGACGTCCGGCGATCACCACCTTCATCCCTTCACGCAGCAGGCTACCCTGACGCGCTTCGGCCCGTACGGCATCGAGATCGGCGATGACGTTATTAAGCAGGCCTTCAATTTTACCGTCAGAGAGGAAGTCTATTTCCTCATCCGGAAAATCAATCGCCGCTTCCACGTAGATGCGCAGGTGAGTGAGTGCTTCCACAAGGTGATTTACGCGGGCGGAGAACGCACCCTGCAAGGAGTTCAGCGCGGAACGTGCGGCTTGTTCTGAACTGGCATCGATCAGGTCGGCAATGGCTTCTGCCTGGGCTAAATCGAGTTTATCGTTCAGGAACGCGCGCTCCGAGAACTCACCGGGTCTGGCAATACGCAGGCCGGGAATAGTCAGAATACGTTTTAACAGCAGGTCGAGAATGACCGGGCCGCCGTGGCCCTGCAATTCTAAAACGTCTTCACCTGTAAAGGAGTTTGGACCGGGGAACCACAGGGCAATGCCCTGATCCAGCGTGCTACCATCGGCATCTTTAAACGGCAGGTAGTCGGCATAACGTGGTTTTGGCAGTTTGCCCAGTACGGATTCTGCAACCTCGCGGGCTTTCAGGCCGGAGATGCGCAGAATACCCACACCACCACGTCCCGGTGGGGTGGCCTGAGCGACGATGGTGTCGTTATGGCTCATGATATGTCTCTTAAATACCAATAATAAAAAAGGCGGTCAATCGACCGCCCTTTAATTTATGTTCCGTTTGCCGGATGGCGGCTTCGCCTTATCCGGCCTACAACCGAATCAGGAATTCTTTTTCTCGCGGCTATGCAGGCCACGCTTCTCCAGACCACGGTAAATCAGCTGCTGCTGAATAATGGTTACCAGGTTGCTGACGATATAGTACAGCACCAGACCTGACGGGAACCACAGGAAGAACACGGTGAAGATGACCGGCATAAAGGTCATGATCTTCTGCTGCATCGGGTCGGTCACGGTGGTCGGCGACATCTTCTGAATGAAGAACATCGTTACGCCCATCAGGATCGGCAGGATGTAGTACGGGTCCTGTGCAGACAGGTCATGGATCCACAGTGCGAACGGCGCATGGCGCAGTTCAATGGAGCCCATCAGCATGTAGTACAGTGCCAGGAAGATTGGCATCTGGATGATCAGCGGGAAGCAGCCGCCCAGAGGGTTAACCTTCTCAGCTTTGTACAGGGCCATCATTTCCTGGCTCTGACGCTGTTTGTCATCGCCCAGACGCTCACGCATTGCCTGAATCTTCGGCTGCAGCATACGCATCTTCGCCATGGAGGTGTACTGCGCTTTAGTCAGCGGGTACATGATGCCACGAACGATAAAGGTGATAACGATGATAGAGAAGCCCCAGTTACCCAGGAAGCTATGGATCCACTTCAGCAGTTTGAACAGCGGCTGAGAGATGAACCACAACCAACCGTAGTCGACGGTCAGATCCAGGTGCGGTGCAACGGCCGCCATTTTATCCTGAATTTCCGGGCCAACCCACAGGGTGCTGGTCATCGCGCTTGTCTGGCCCGGTTGAACCAGTACCGGCTGAGATTTATAGCCGATAGCGGCAATGCCGTTACCCAGATTTGCGGTATAGAAGTTATTGGTGCCGTCGTTACGCGGAACCCATGCCGTGGCGAAATACTGCTGCAGCATTGCGACCCAGCCGTCTTTAGCGTTGACGTTCAGGTTTTCGTTTTCAGCAATGGTGTCGAACTTGTATTTCTCATACTTCTCATCAGGCGTGGAGTAAGCCGCGCCACGGAAGGTATGCAGCGCAAAGTTGCTGCTACCAGTGTCGAGATGAGAGGGCAGATTGATGGATTGCTTCAGCTGACCAAAGGTGGAGATTTCCAGCGGCTTCTCGCTGGCGTTCTGCACGCTGTAGTTAACGCTTACCGCATACTCACCGCGCTTGAGAACAAACGTTTTGGTAAACGTGTTGCCAGCGGCGTCTGTATAGGTCATCGGGATCTGCAGTTCATTTTGACCGTCAGCCAGTACAAAAGCGTCTTTGTCGACGTTGTACAGCGGACGCGGGCCGTTAGCCGGGTTATCTGGGCCGTCACGACCTGTCAGGCCACTCTGTGCCTGATAGATGAACTGTGGCGTGGTATCCAGTAACTGGAACGGTTCGGTAGAACCGAGTTCTTTCGGGTAAGCTGGCAGTGAAGCCTGTTCCACATCACCACCACGGGTGTTGATGGTCAGATCAAGCACGTCAGTCTTAACCGTAATCAGTTTCCCCTGGCCACTGGCCGGTACGCCCTGGTCGGCGGCGCTACCCGCTGCGGTGGTCGTTGTCTGCGTGGTCTGTTGAGCTTGAGGTTGCGGATTTTTATCCTGCTCCCAGGCTTGCCAGATCATGAAAGACACGAACAGCAAAGCGATGACTAAAAGATTGCGTTGCGAATCCATCGTTAGTGTTCTCTGGTATCAAATGGTCCGGGTGGGACGGGATCGTCACCACCAGGGTGTAAAGGGTGGCATTTTAATACGCGTTTCACCGTCAACCAACTGCCTTTTATCACTCCAAACCTGCGCAATGCCTCAATTCCGTAGCTCGAACAGGTTGGAGTGAAACGGCAATGCGGCCCAAGCAGCGGACTGATCAGGCGTTGATAGACCCGAATGAGGGCTATCAGGACCCGCGAGCCAGGCGACAATGGCGACGCCATAATTTTTCCAACGCTTCCGAGAGAGCACGGTTATCGAGGTCGGCAACCCCTTTTTTAGCCACCACTACGAAATCCATTGCTGGAAGTTCGTGCTGACGTAAACGGAAGCTTTCACGCGTCAGGCGTTTAATCCTGTTGCGTTCATGCGCACGTTTAACATTTTTCTTGGCGACCGTTAGACCGATGCGGGGATGCCCCAGCGAATTTTGGCGGCCGAGAATGGTGATTTGCGGCGTGCCAGCCCGTTGTGGCTGCTGGAAGACGAATGTGAAATGAGTGGGAGTTAACAAACGTAACTCCCTGGGAAATGCGAGCTTAACCACTCAGGGGCTAGCTTTTATTACTTAGAAACGGTCAGACGAGAACGGCCTTTAGCACGACGACGTGCCAAAACCTGACGACCATTTTTATTAGCCATACGAGCACGGAAGCCGTGAGAACGGTTGCGCTTCAGTACAGACGGTTGAAAAGTGCGTTTCATGGCGATTTCTACCTAAACTTGAATAAATTCACTGACTTTTGCGTATACCCGAACGAACTTCGAACGACTTACGCCACAGTGTGGGTGATTAAAGAGGCCGGATTGTAATAATTGTACACTCCGGAGTCAATTCTCTTTCCTTAATTCCCGCTTTTTTCCGCATGGTTTCGCGTAAAAAACAGGCAGCGTTGACGCCGTGAGGCAACCTTTACTCGCTGGGGGTAAGAATTATACGGGCTGGTGGATAAAGCGCAAGGATCGCACGGGATCTTTATTAGATCGTTTTCGCAGTAAAGCATCTTTACTCATTAATTTTTTCAATATGCGCGCGAAAACCTGCAGCACTTCTCCAGGATCGTTTACACTTAGCCGATTCTGGATCATCCTGTGGATAAATCGGGAAGAATCTGTGAGAAACAGAAGATCTCTCGCTCAGTTTAGGCTATGATCCGCGGTCCTGATCGTTTCAATGGATCCTGATCAGGCATATAACCGCAGACAGCGGTTCGCACGTCACCCTTACGCAGGGTCTTTTCGACGTGCGCCAACAATCATGAATGTTTCAGCCTTTGTCATTTATCGACTTTTGTTCGAGTGGAGTCCGCCGTGTCACTTTCGCTTTGGCAGCAGTGTCTTGCCCGATTGCAGGATGAGTTACCAGCCACAGAATTCAGTATGTGGATACGCCCGTTGCAGGCGGAACTGAGCGATAACACGCTGGCTTTGTATGCGCCAAACCGTTTTGTGCTCGATTGGGTAAGGGACAAATACCTTAATAATATTAATGGATTGCTGAATAACTTCTGCGGAGCAGATGCCCCACAGCTACGCTTTGAAGTCGGTACCAAACCCGTCACGCAAACGCTGAAGACGCCGGTTAATCACGTTGTCGCACCTGCGTATGTAGCGCAACAAGTTCAGCCGCAACGAGCTGCACCTGCAGCACGTTCGGGTTGGGATAACGTCCCGGCCCCGGCAGAACCAACCTATCGCTCTAACGTCAACGTCAAACACACGTTTGATAACTTCGTTGAAGGTAAATCTAACCAACTGGCGCGCGCGGCGGCTCGTCAGGTGGCGGACAATCCTGGCGGCGCCTACAATCCTCTATTCCTTTATGGCGGCACCGGTCTGGGTAAAACCCACCTGTTGCATGCTGTGGGTAACGGGATTATGGCGCGCAAGCCGAATGCAAAAGTGGTGTATATGCACTCCGAGCGTTTTGTACAGGACATGGTTAAAGCCCTACAAAACAATGCGATCGAAGAGTTTAAACGCTACTACCGTTCGGTTGATGCGTTGCTGATTGACGATATTCAATTCTTTGCTAATAAAGAACGATCCCAGGAAGAGTTTTTCCACACCTTCAATGCCCTGCTGGAAGGTAATCAGCAGATCATCCTGACGTCGGATCGCTATCCGAAGGAGATCAATGGTGTTGAAGATCGTCTGAAATCCCGCTTTGGCTGGGGACTGACCGTCGCGATCGAACCACCTGAACTGGAAACGCGCGTTGCGATCCTGATGAAAAAAGCTGACGAAAACGATATTCGTCTGCCAGGCGAGGTGGCGTTCTTTATTGCCAAGCGTTTACGCTCTAACGTGCGTGAACTGGAAGGCGCACTGAACCGCGTGATTGCTAACGCCAACTTTACTGGCCGGGCGATTACTATCGATTTTGTGCGTGAGGCGCTGCGCGACCTGCTGGCATTACAGGAAAAACTGGTCACCATCGACAATATTCAAAAGACGGTGGCTGAGTATTACAAAATCAAAATTGCGGATCTGCTTTCTAAGCGTCGATCTCGCTCGGTAGCGCGTCCGCGTCAGATGGCGATGGCGCTGGCAAAAGAGCTTACCAACCACAGTTTGCCGGAAATTGGCGACGCCTTTGGTGGGCGTGACCATACTACCGTGCTTCATGCCTGTCGCAAGATTGAACAGTTGCGTGAAGAAAGCCATGATATTAAAGAAGATTTCTCCAATTTAATCAGAACATTATCTTCGTGACGCTATGAAATTTACCGTTGAACGTGAACATTTATTAAAACCGCTTCAGCAGGTCAGCGGCCCGCTGGGTGGTCGTCCTACGCTGCCGATCCTCGGAAACCTGTTACTACAGGTTGCGGATGGAACGCTTTCTCTGACCGGTACCGATCTCGAGATGGAGATGGTGGCACGCGTTGCGCTGATCCAGCCGCATGAACCCGGTGCGACCACCGTCCCGGCGCGTAAATTCTTCGACATTTGTCGTGGTCTGCCGGAAGGTGCGGAAATTGCTGTCCAGTTGGAAGGTGACCGCATGCTGGTGCGTTCTGGCCGCAGCCGTTTCTCGCTGTCCACACTGCCTGCCGCCGACTTCCCGAATCTGGATGACTGGCAGAGTGAAGTTGAATTCACGCTGCCGCAGGCGACGATGAAGCGTCTGATTGAAGCCACGCAGTTTTCGATGGCTCATCAGGATGTGCGCTATTACTTAAACGGCATGCTGTTTGAAACCGAAGGTGAAGAACTGCGTACCGTGGCGACCGACGGTCACCGCCTAGCGGTGTGCTCTATGCCGGTGGGTCAATCGCTGCCCAGTCATTCGGTGATCGTGCCGCGTAAAGGCGTGATTGAACTGATGCGTATGCTCGACGGCGGCGACAACCCGCTGCGCGTGCAGATTGGCAGCAACAACATCCGTGCGCATGTTGGCGATTTCATCTTTACCTCCAAGCTGGTAGATGGACGTTTCCCGGATTACCGTCGCGTACTGCCGAAGAATCCAGACAAACATCTGGAGGCGGGCTGCGATATCCTTAAGCAGGCGTTTGCCCGTGCGGCCATACTCTCCAATGAGAAATTCCGCGGTGTGCGTCTGTACGTCAGCGAAAACCAGCTCAAAATTACGGCCAACAACCCAGAGCAGGAAGAAGCGGAAGAGATCCTCGATGTCACCTATCCTGGGACTGAAATGGAAATCGGCTTCAATGTTAGCTATGTGCTGGACGTATTGAACGCGCTGAAGTGCGAAAACGTCCGTATTATGCTGACCGATTCCGTATCGAGCGTACAGATTGAAGATGCAGCGTCACAATCCGCAGCCTACGTCGTCATGCCTATGAGATTGTAGAATCTGCAAAGGGGCTGGTTTACTTGCCATTTCGCCTTCCGGCAGTGCTCGAAATGCTCACGTACTTCGTGTACGCTCCGCTTTCTGCGCGCTGGCGGTAGACGAACTGGCTGCGGCACCCACGCCCCTTGAATGATGACGAGTTGATATGTCGCTATCCCGACTCCTGATTAAAGATTTCCGCAATATTGAAAATGCGGATCTCACTTTATCTCCCGGCTTTAACTTCCTGGTCGGCGCTAACGGCAGCGGTAAAACCAGCGTGCTGGAAGCTATTTATACGCTCGGTCACGGTCGGGCGTTTCGCAGTGTGCAGATTGGCCGCGTCATTCGCCACGAGCAGGAGTCGTTTGTACTCCACGGGCGTTTGCAGGGCGCCGAGCGTGAAACCTCGATTGGCCTGACCAAAGACAAGCTGGGTGACAGCAAAGTGCGCATTGACGGAACTGACGGTCATAAGGTTGCCGAACTGGCGCACCTGATGCCGATGCAGCTGATAACGCCTGAGGGGTTTACTTTACTCAATGGCGGCCCCAAATACAGAAGAGCATTCCTTGACTGGGGATGCTTTCACAATGAAGCCGGATTCTTTACCGCCTGGAGCAACCTTAAGCGATTGCTAAAGCAGCGCAATGCGGCGCTGCGCCAGGTGAGTCGTTATGAGCAACTGCGCCCGTGGGATCGAGAGTTGATCCCGCTGGCGGAACAAATCAGCACCTGGCGCGCGGAGTACAGCGCCGGTATCGCGCAGGATATGGCGGATACCTGCCAGCAGTTTCTTCCCGAGTTTTCACTCTCTTTCTCTTTCCAGCGTGGCTGGGAGAAAGAGACCGACTACGCTGAGGTGCTGGAACGCAGTTTTGAACGCGATCGCATGTTGACCTACACCGCGCACGGCCCGCACAAAGCGGATTTCCGCATACGTGCCGACGGTGCACCGGTGGAAGATACGTTGTCGCGTGGGCAGTTAAAACTGCTGATGTGCGCCTTACGTCTGGCGCAAGGGGAGTTCCTGACCCGCGAAAGCGGACGGCGCTGCCTGTACCTGATAGATGATTTTGCCTCTGAACTGGATGATGCGCGTCGCGGACTGCTAGCCAGCCGCTTAAAAGCCACGCAATCTCAAGTCTTTGTCAGCGCAATTAGCGCTGAACACGTTATGGACATGTCGGACAAAAATTCGAAGATGTTCACCGTGGAAAAGGGTAAAATAACGGATTAACCCAAGATAAAATGAGCGAGAAACGTTGATGTCGAATTCTTATGACTCCTCCAGTATCAAAGTCCTGAAAGGACTGGATGCGGTGCGTAAGCGCCCGGGTATGTATATCGGCGACACGGATGACGGCACCGGTCTACACCACATGGTATTCGAGGTGGTAGATAACGCTATCGACGAAGCGCTCGCGGGTCACTGTAAAGATATCGTGGTGACAATCCACGCTGACAACTCCGTGTCCGTTACCGATGATGGTCGTGGTATCCCAACCGGTATCCACCCGGAAGAGGGCGTTTCGGCGGCCGAAGTGATCATGACCGTCCTGCACGCAGGCGGTAAATTCGATGATAACTCCTATAAAGTCTCCGGCGGTCTGCACGGCGTAGGTGTTTCCGTGGTTAACGCCCTGTCGCAGAAACTGGAGCTGGTGATTCGCCGCGAAGGTAAAGTGCATCAGCAAACTTACGTGCACGGCGTACCGCAGGCACCACTGGCCGTGACTGGCGAGACTGAAGCGACCGGTACCCAGGTGCGTTTCTGGCCAAGCCATGAAACCTTTACCAATGTCGTTGAGTTTGAATATGAAATTCTGGCGAAACGCCTGCGCGAGCTGTCATTCCTGAACTCCGGCGTATCCATCCGCCTGCGCGACAAGCGCGACGGCAAAGAAGATCATTTCCACTACGAAGGTGGCATCAAGGCGTTTGTTGAATACCTCAACAAAAACAAAACGCCGATCCACCCGAATATCTTCTACTTCTCCACCGAAAAAGACGGTATTGGCGTCGAAGTTGCGCTGCAGTGGAACGATGGTTTCCAGGAAAACATCTACTGCTTCACCAACAACATTCCGCAGCGTGATGGCGGTACTCACCTTGCAGGCTTCCGTGCGGCGATGACCCGTACCCTGAACGCCTACATGGACAAAGAAGGCTACAGCAAAAAAGCGAAAGTCAGCGCCACCGGTGACGATGCCCGTGAAGGCCTGATTGCTGTCGTTTCCGTGAAAGTACCGGATCCGAAATTCTCCTCCCAGACCAAAGACAAGCTGGTTTCCTCCGAGGTGAAAACCGCAGTAGAACAGCAGATGAACGAACTGCTGAGCGAATACCTGCTGGAAAACCCGTCTGACGCGAAAATCGTCGTCGGTAAAATTATTGATGCGGCACGTGCCCGTGAAGCAGCACGTCGTGCACGTGAAATGACCCGTCGTAAGGGGGCGCTGGACTTAGCTGGCCTGCCGGGCAAACTGGCGGACTGTCAGGAACGCGACCCGGCCCACTCTGAACTGTACCTGGTGGAAGGGGACTCAGCGGGCGGCTCTGCGAAGCAGGGACGTAACCGTAAGAACCAGGCGATTCTGCCGCTGAAGGGTAAAATCCTTAACGTGGAGAAGGCGCGCTTCGACAAGATGCTCTCTTCTCAGGAAGTGGCAACGCTGATTACCGCGCTCGGCTGCGGTATCGGTCGCGACGAATACAACCCGGATAAACTGCGTTATCACAGCATCATCATCATGACCGATGCGGACGTCGACGGCTCGCACATTCGTACATTGCTGTTGACCTTCTTCTATCGTCAGATGCCGGAAATTGTTGAACGCGGCCACGTCTACATTGCACAGCCACCGCTGTACAAAGTGAAGAAAGGCAAGCAGGAACAGTACATCAAAGACGATGAAGCGATGGATCAGTACCAGATCTCTATTGCTCTTGATGGCGCCACGCTGCACACCAATGCCCACGCTCCGGCGCTGGCGGGTGAAGCGCTGGAAAAACTGGTATCTGAATACAATGCCACGCAGAAAATGATTGGTCGTATGGAGCGCCGCTTCCCGCGCTCGTTGCTGAAAGAACTGGT
This sequence comes from Citrobacter sp. wls829, assembly GCF_005280825.1. Taxonomy (NCBI): domain Bacteria; kingdom Pseudomonadati; phylum Pseudomonadota; class Gammaproteobacteria; order Enterobacterales; family Enterobacteriaceae; genus Citrobacter; species Citrobacter sp. wls829. The sequence continues at coordinate 13,526 of NZ_SZWP01000079.1, read as the reverse complement.
TTATCAACCGACGCTGGCCGAAGCCGATTTGGCTGATGAAGAGAAAGTCACGGCCTGGGTTTCCCAGCTGGTGAACGTGCTGAATGAAAACGAAATGCACGGTAGCACCTGGAATAGCTTTGTACGTAAAGACGCCGAGCTGAACCTGTTTGAACCGGTTATCCGCGTGCGTACCCACGGGGTCGATACCGACTATCCTCTGGAGCATGAGTTTGTGACCGGAGGTGAATACCGTCGTCTCTGCACGCTGGGTGAGAAACTGCGTGGCCTGATCGAAGACGATGCGTTTATTGAACGTGGTGAGCGTCGTCAGCCGGTTACCAGCTTCGAGCAGGCGCTGGACTGGCTGGTGAAAGAGTCCCGCCGTGGTCTGTCTATTCAGCGTTATAAAGGTCTGGGCGAAATGAACCCGGATCAGCTGTGGGAAACCACCATGGATCCGGAAAGCCGTCGTATGCTGCGTGTGACGGTGAAAGACGCGATTGCTGCCGACCAGTTGTTCACTACGCTGATGGGCGACGCCGTTGAACCGCGTCGTGCGTTTATCGAAGAGAACGCCCTGAAAGCGGCAAATATCGATATCTAATGTGTAACTCAGGCCTGCTCCTGTAGGCCTGATAAGCGCAGCGTCATCAGGCAGTTCGTCAGTTTTTGCCGGATGGCGGCTTAGGCCTTATCCGGCCTACCATCGATTGTCAAAAGGGGGATCCCGGTTCCCCTTCCTATCCCCCTTTTCGTAGCTGTTTTTTGAGCGGAATCGCGTTAGCATGAGGACGGACTCATTTAATCCGGGGAACTCATGGCTATCAAACTTATTGCTATCGATATGGATGGCACACTTCTGCTGCCCGATCACACCATTTCACCTGCAGTCAAAAATGCAATTGCTGCGGCGCGCGCGCGCGGGATAAACGTGGTGCTGACCACTGGCCGTCCGTATGCCGGCGTCCACAGCTACTTGAAAGAACTTCATATGGAACAACCCGGCGACTACTGCATTACCTACAACGGGGCGCTGGTGCAGAAAGCAGGGGATGGCAGCACCGTTGCCCAAACGGCGTTGAGCTATGACGATTATCGTTACCTGGAACAACTCTCCCGGGAAGTCGGTTCACACTTCCACGCCCTCGATCGCAACACGCTGTATACCGCTAACCGAGATATCAGCTACTACACGGTGCATGAATCGTTTATCGCGACCATTCCGCTGGTGTTCTGCGAAGCCGAGAAGATGGACCCGGCGACTCAGTTCCTGAAAGTGATGATGATTGATGAACCAGAAATCCTCGATAAAGCCATCTCACGCATTCCGGCAGAGGTGAAAGAGAAATATACAGTGCTGAAAAGTGCGCCGTACTTCCTCGAAATCCTGGATAAACGCGTCAATAAAGGCACCGGTGTGAAATCGCTGGCCGATGCGCTGGGCATTAAAGCCGAAGAGGTTATGGCGATTGGCGATCAGGAAAACGACATCGCGATGATCGAATATGCCGGTATGGGCGTAGCCATGGATAACGCAATTCCCTCGGTAAAAGAAATCGCCAACTTCGTCACCAAATCTAATCTTGAAGACGGCGTTGCGTATGCCATTGAGAAATTTGCGCTGAATTAGGTCCGCTATGGGCAAATGCCTTGCCGCATTTGCCCAACGTCTTTTTCATCCGTTGTCGTTTTTGATTCAGGGTATTCGGCCTGCGGAATATGCGCCACGCCGCTGCGCATTATCCATTTACGGGAAAATGCGGACGTTAGCGCCCGGCTCTTGAGGATTTTTCCATACAGCTTGATACGCAGTTTGCGGGTTGCTTTGCGATAGGCTTTATTTTTGTCTACCACGTCCTGCAACAGTACGGATTTAAGGATTTCCGCGCTGTCCAGCGCATAGCTAATACCTTCCAGTGAACTGGCGCTAATAAATCCGGCGGCTTCACCAATCAGAAAGGCGTTCTCCTCGCCGCAGACGAAATCCTTCCAGCGTGACGGGAACAGGACTGTACATTTTTCGCTTTTCACCGGTTTGCCAAACTGGAAATGGAACGCTTCCATCCTGGTTTTCAGCATGTCAAAACGTGCCTGACCGTCCTTCATTGGGTAAGCACCCCCGAAGATAAAAAAGCCGTCTTTGCTGATACTCCAGGAATAACAGTCCGTAGCATCGTTATCAAAAATACACGAGTAGAACGGGACAGGGTGTTGTTCCGTAAACCACTGTTGGATAGCAACATATTTACGGATCTGGTGTTGTGGATAGAGATGACGGCGCACCAGCGAATTCGCCCCGTCGGCACCGATCAGATAGCGAGCCGTAATCTGCTGTTCCCAGCCGTCTGCACGGAATATCACATGCCATTTATCGCCCTCGCGCCAGACTTTACGACACAGACTGTCATGATAAACCTGCACATCGTCAGGGATGAGTGATTTCATCCATAAATCAAAAGCATGGCGATCGATATTGATATAACTACGCTGGTAGTTTCGGGTCAGAGAGGCGGCCACATCGACCGTTTTAACGCTGAATATCTGCGGATTGGCAATAACATCAACGGGGAGCGTGATCCCGTCGCGGATAAATGAACGCTGGGCGTCAGGAGCCAGTAGACCTCCGCAGGGTTTGGTGAACCCTTCAGTCCCACACTGGCGCTTTTTATCCAGAGCAATCACGCGCATTTTTCCGCTCAACTGCCGCGCCAGCGCCGCACCTGCCGGGCCTAAACCGATAATCGCTACGTCAAAATGTTCCATCTTTGTGCCCATAGTAAGTGAGATGAGCATACGCTAAAGCCTGAAAGTGAAGTCCTTGTGAAGTATGATTGCTGAAATTGTCTCGTATCAGGGCATCCCATGAAGCAAGTCACCTTTACGCCGCGTCATCACCAACTGACCAATATCAATACCTGGACCCCGGACAGCCAGTGGCTGGTTTTTGATGTGCGACCCTCCGGCGCATCGTTTACCGGCGAGACCATTGAACGCGTCAATATTCACACTGGCGAGGTGGAAGTGATTTATCGCGCGACGCAGCAGGCACACGTCGGCGTGGTGACCGTTCATCCGAAGTCTGAAAAATACGTGTTCATTCACGGGCCTGAAAATCCTGATGAAACATGGCATTACGACTATCATCACCGTCGCGGAGTCATTGCCGGGCAGGGTGATGTGACGAATCTGGACGCGATGGATATTACTGTCCCGTATACCCCTGGCGCACTGCGCGGCGGCAGCCATGTACATGTTTTTAGCCCGAACGGCGAGTTTGTCAGCTTCACCTATAACGACCATGTGTTGCGTGAGCGTTCCCTGGCGCTGGATTTACGTAACGTTGGCGTGGCTTCGCCGTACGGTCCGGTGACGGTTTCCGTTCAGCATCCGCGCGAGTACAGCGGAAGTCACTGGTGCGTACTGGTAAGCCAGACTACGCTTGCGCCACAGCCGGGTAGCGATCAGATTAACCGTGCCTATGAAGAGGGCTGGGTGGGGAACCACGCGCTGGCGTTTATCGGTGATACGTTGTCAGTCAATGGTGAGAAAGTACCTGAACTGTTTATTGTCGACTTACCGCAGGATGAAAGTGGCTGGAAGCAACCGGGCGATGCACCGCTTGAAGGCAGCGAATCAACAATGCCAGCCCCGCCGGCTGGCGTGGTTCAGCGCCGCCTGACGTTTACTCACGACCGCGCTTTCCCAGGGCTGGTGAATCAGCCGCGTCACTGGGTGCGCAGTCATCCCCTGGCATCAGAGATTGCGTTTTTGATGCGTGATGATCATGGCGTGGTGCAGCTCTGGTTGATTTCACCTCAGGGCGGTGCACCGCGCCAGTTAACTCACTGTTCGAGTGATATTCAGTCCGCCTTTAACTGGCATCCGTCGGGGCAATGGTTGGGATTCGTGCTGGAAAATAGAATTGCCTGCTGTGATGCACAGACGGGAGAGATTGATTTTTTAACGAAAAGTCACGAAGCCCCTCCGTCTGCTGATGCGATCGTTTTCTCGCCTGATGGGCAGCAGGTTGCGTGGATGGAGAACGTCGAGGGTTTCCGCCAGCTATGGGTGACAGAAACCGGGCGTTAACTTAAGGGGCTGGCATTGTTGCCGGGGGGATCACGTCGTTAATGGCTTGCGTGCTTTCCTCGCTTCTTTCAACGCGCGATCTTACCGAGCTATCGGTACGGAAGAAATCCCACGGGAGCAGTAGCGTATCCAGCACGGCGGTAAATGGCATATCAAGAATCGCCAGTGACTTGGTTCCCCAGTTGGTATCGCTCTCGCTAATCATCGTGGCGCTGGCACGCGTGCCAGGATACGTTCCCTCTTTGCCACCGGTGTGCGACATGACGCTGGAGCACCCGCTCACAACAACCATTCCGCTGCACATCATCAGTGTTAACAACATTTTTCTAATCATCATTTTTTCATCTGTTAAACATCGGTGTTTGCATGGTGAGTTATAGCGATCCGTTGCGAAAAATAACATCACCATTCTGTCGCACTGTGGTGGCTATCGCACTCTAACGATAACAACTGTTCCCCCAGTGTATGCAATAGACAACAAACTGCAAAAAAAGTCGGATGAATACGCTTGAAAAGTTTGTATCAAGACCCATTTTTAGGATGTAGGCAAATGAAGGGCACGCCTGATGGGTGTTCTGGCTACCTGACCTGTCCATGATGGAAGGTCTAACATTCTCGCTGATTTCAGGAGCTATTGATTATGCGTAACTTTGACTTATCCCCGTTATACCGTTCTGCAATTGGTTTTGATCGTCTTTTTAACCTGCTAGAAAGCAATCAGAGCCAGAGTAATGGCGGCTACCCTCCGTATAACGTCGAGCTGGTAGACGAAAACCATTACCGTATTGCGATTGCCGTTGCGGGCTTTGCTGAAAGCGAGCTGGAAATTACCGCCCAGGACAATTTGCTGGTGGTGAAAGGCGCTCATGCAGACGAGCAAAAAGAACGTACTTACCTGTATCAGGGTATTGCCGAGCGCAACTTTGAACGCAAGTTCCAGTTGGCGGAGAACATTCATGTTCGTGGCGCAAACCTGGTGAATGGTCTGCTGTATATCGAGCTTGAGCGCGTGATTCCGGAAGCGAACAAACCGCGCCGTATCGAAATCAACTAATTCAGTGGGCCGCGTCAGGCGGCCCTGCTAAGCAATCAGCTTGCCGTCAGGGAGCTGAAAGGTATTTACTCGCTTCTTAGAAGGAGAAATGAATATGCGTAACTACGATTTATCCCCGCTGCTGCGTCAATGGATCGGTTTTGACAAACTGGCCAATGCACTGCAAAACACCGGCGAAAGCCAGAGCTTCCCACCCTATAACATCGAAAAGAGCGACGATAACCACTATCGCATTACGCTTGCGTTAGCCGGTTTCCGTCAGGAAGATCTGGATATTCAGCTGGAAGGTACGCGTCTGACCGTGAAAGGTACGCCTGAGCAGCCGGAAAAAGAGACCAAGTGGCTGCATCAGGGGCTGGTGACACAATCCTTCAGCCTGAGCTTTACCCTGGCTGAAAATATGGAAGTCTCCGGCGCGAGCTTCACCAATGGTTTGCTGCACATCGATTTAATTCGCAACGAACCTGAAACGGTCCCACCGCAGCGGATCACCATCAGCGAACGTCCCGCATTAAATAGCTAATTAGCTCCTTGCCTTTGCCCCGCCAGAAATGACGGGGCTTTTTTGTGCTTTACCACCCATACATTGCGACTGTACTCTGCCAGAATCCATCTACTTAATGATGTTATTCACAGGGAACAGAAGAATGAGTGATATAGCATTGACGGTCAGCGTTCTGGCATTGGTGGCGGTTGTCGGGTTATGGATCGGCAACATTAAAGTCCGGGGTGTGGGTTTTGGCATCGGAGGCGTGCTGTTTGGCGGTATTATCGTCGGACATTTTGTCGATCAGGCAGGGATGACCCTGAGCGGCGATATGCTGCATTTTATTCAGGAGTTCGGCCTGATACTCTTCGTGTACACCATCGGTATCCAGGTGGGGCCGGGTTTCTTTGCTTCGCTGCGCGTTTCGGGCCTGCGCCTGAATTTGTTCGCCGTGCTGATTGTCATTATGGGGGGGCTGGTTACCGCTCTCCTGCATAAAATTTTTGCTATACCTCTTCCCGTGGTGCTGGGCATATTCTCCGGTGCCGTCACTAATACTCCGGCGCTGGGTGCTGGACAGCAAATCCTGCGCGATCTGGGTACGCCCATGGATGTCGTGGACCAGATGGGGATGAGCTACGCCATGGCTTATCCTTTTGGTATTTGCGGTATCTTGCTCACGATGTGGTTAATGCGCCTTATCTTCCGCGTTAACGTCGAGGCAGAAGCACAGCAGCACGAATCAACGCGGACCAACGGTCAGGCGCTGATTCAGACCATGAACATCCGCGTTGAAAACCCGAACCTGAATAATATGGCGATTCAGGACGTCCCCATTCTGAACAGCGATAAAATTATCTGCTCGCGTCTGAAGCGGGATGAGACACTGATGGTGCCGTCGCCGGGAACCATTATCCAGATGGGCGACCTGCTCCACCTGGTCGGGCAGCCCGATGACCTGCACAACGCGCTGGTAGTGATCGGTCAGGAAGTTGATACCTCGCTGTCGACGCGAGGCACGGATTTGCGCGTCGAGCGTGTGGTGGTGACCAACGAACAGGTGCTGGGTAAACGGATCCGCGATCTGCATTTCAAAGAACGCTATGACGTTGTTATCTCGCGTCTGAACCGCGCAGGTGTTGAGCTGGTCGCCAGCAGCGACGCCAGCCTGCAGTTTGGTGATATCCTCAATTTGGTGGGGCGGCCCTCGTCCATCGATGCCGTCGCTAATGTTGTCGGCAACGCGCAGCAAAAACTGCAGCAGGTACAGATGCTGCCAGTGTTTATCGGTATCGGACTTGGGGTTTTACTGGGTTCTATTCCGCTGTTTATTCCTGGCTTCCCGGTGGCGTTAAAGCTGGGCCTGGCTGGTGGGCCGCTGATTATGGCGCTGATACTTGGGCGTATTGGCAGCATCGGCAAGCTGTACTGGTTTATGCCGCCGAGCGCTAACCTGGCGTTGCGCGAACTGGGGATTGTGCTCTTTCTCGCGGTGGTTGGCCTGAAATCGGGTGGTGATTTTGTCGATACATTAACCCAGGGCGATGGCTTAAGCTGGGTGGGTTACGGTATTTTCATTACCGCCGTTCCGCTGATCACCGTTGGTTTGCTGGCGCGGCTGCTCACCAAAATGAACTACCTCACGCTGTGCGGAATGCTGGCCGGTTCGATGACTGACCCACCGGCATTGGCTTTTGCCAACAACCTGCACGCTACCAGCGGTGCGGCGGCGCTTTCCTATGCCACGGTCTACCCACTGGTGATGTTCCTGCGCATTATCACCCCCCAACTGCTGGCGGTGATCTTCTGGGGGATGGGTTAACACTGACTTATCCGGCCTGCCTGGTCTGTAGGTCGGATAAGACGCAATTCGCCATTACCCTCCAGCGATACTCTGATTGCATCATTTCTAGCCAAATAATGTGACTGTATTTTGATAAAACGATTAAATCGGCGAACCGCCGCTGAGAAATGAAAATATCATTATAATCAGAATGATGGTGAATATCAGCGCGACGCCAAAGAGCAAGGTATGAAAGACTAGTGTTCCTCCGCCGAAGATAATGGCGCCATAGATACCCCAACGATTTTCTCTGCGCATGCCACCGATAAAAGCACAAACCAGAGCAATGACGGCAAGAGCGATACTACTGTTATTCAGCACCTTATCAATATTGATGGTTTCTTCTTTGTCAGTAACAAGCGGCTTCTCACCCTTCAGCCCAGCAATAATACCTTTTTTGACGGCTGAAACCTTCTCTGCCACCACGTTCTCAAGTCGAGCCTGTGGGGCGTAAAATGGACCGAAAGAGAAATGAAAAATACCAAAAATCAAGGCAATGGCGCCGAAAAGCATTCCTAATGAGCTACATTTGTTTTGCGATATGATGTCCATTTGACCTCCCGGTGCTGGATAGCGTGAAGAATATCAGCAATCTGGCGTTTGAAATTCTGAAAGTGGGCAGGAAAAACGGCTGAACCGCGATAGTTAAAAGGAGCCATAATGAAGATTTCCCGCCTCGGAGAAGCGCCGGATTACCGCTTCTCGCTGGCAAATGAGCGTACGTTTTTGGCGTGGATCCGCACCGCGCTGGGGTTTCTGGCCGCCGGTGTGGGTCTTGATCAACTGGCACCGGATTTCGCCACGCCGGTCATTCGCGAACTGCTGGCGCTGCTGCTGTGCCTGTTTGCCGGCGGTCTGGCGATTTATGGCTACCTGCGCTGGTTGCGGAATGAAAAGGCCATGCGCCTGAAAGAGGACCTGCCATACACGCATAGCCTGTTGATAATCAGTCTGATTTTGATGATTGTTGCGGTCATTGTGATGGGCCTGGTGCTGTATGCCGGATAGCCGTAAATCGCGACGTATTGCCGATCCGGGGCTGCAACCTGAGCGTACCTCGCTGGCCTGGTTTCGCACCCTGCTGGGTTACGGCGCGTTAATAGCGCTGGCGCTGAAACATAACTGGCATCAGGCCGGCTTTCTGTTTTGGGTGTCAATTGGGGTACTGGCAATTGTGGCGATAATTCTTTGGCGCTATACCCGGAGCCGTAACCTGATGGACGTCACGCATAGTGATTTTTCTGAATCTCGCGCGGTGCGTGACAAATTTATGATCTCCCTCGCGGTGTTATCTCTCGCAATACTGTTTGCTGTAACACACGTTCGCCAACTTATCGTATATCTCGGGAATTTTGTATGACGGAGTGTGAGCACATGGATGTTAGTGAGGGAATGATTAAGGTGGTGGTAGATCGGCTGAAATGCAATCAACCTATTGATTTATATCGCAATATACAAAAATCAAGCGTTCGTTCGGTGCAGTTTGTTCCCTTAGTTGAACGCGATGAAAAAGGGTGTCTGACCGCGGGTTCCGTTACAGCGGAAGACTGGGGACATTTTTTAAATACGGTATTTGATATCTGGGTTCGTGAGGATATTACGCGAATATCTATTCCGCTTTTTGATGAAACGTTGAATCGGTGGTGTGGTCGAACGGGACAAACCAATCGACAGACGATCTCACAGATGAGCGCGCGCTGTCAGTCATGTTCCCTGTTGCAATTCTATCGTGGCGATTGCCCTGCATTTTGTGATGATAGCGGCAAGGGTGGACTGTGTGCAGGCTATCAAGCTTTCTTTGACCACACGGCTCCGCATATGCGCGTTATGCGCGACCTGCTGAAGCAGCATCGCTCACCGATGGAACTGATGGCGATGCTGCGTTAAGGTCAACGGCGTTTAGCGCCCTTTCGCCAGGTACTGTGCCATTTCGGCTTCCGGCACCATGCCGCCGCCGGTGGCCCACACCAGGTGCGTGGCGTTATTAAGCTGCTCAGCACTGAAACCGTGCATTTGTTGATAATCAGTTGACGCGCAAACGCGCTGCGGACCGGCCATCCCCGCCAGTGCCGACGGCTCAAGGCGAATCCCTTCCTCCTGCGCCAGCCAGCCCAGCATGTCGTACATGGTCTGGTCATCAAGGGTGTACAAGCCGTCGAGTAGACGCTCCATCGCACGCCCCACAAAACCAGAAGCCCGACCCACCGCCAGGCCATCGGCTGCGGTCAGATTATCAATGCCAATCTCCTGTACAGAGATGTCATCGTGCAGCCCGGTGTAAACCCCGAGCAGCATGCATGGTGAATGGGTCGGCTCCGCAAAGAAGCAGTGTACGTTATCGCCGAACGCCAACTTCAGGCCAAATGCCACGCCGCCAGGGCCGCCGCCGACACCGCATGGCAGATAAACAAACAACGGATGGTCGGCATCTACCACGCGGCCCTGCTGCGTGAACTGCGCCTTCAAACGCTGCCCGGCAACCGCATAGCCTAAGAACAGCGTGCGGGAATTTTCGTCGTCGATAAAGAAGCAGTTCGGGTCAGACTCCGCCGCCTTGCGGCCCTGTTCAACCGCCACGCCGTAATCTTCTTCATACTCCACTACCGTCACGCCGTGGCTGCGCAGTTTGGCTTTTTTCCAAGCGCGGGCGTCAGCAGACATATGCACCGTCACCTTAAAGCCAATGCAGGCGCTCATGATACCGATCGACATCCCGAGGTTACCGGTCGAGCCTACCGCGATGCTGTACTGGCTGAAGAACTGCTTGAACTCAGGTGAAAGCAGCACGCTGTAATCATCATCGGTGGTCAGCAGACCGGCTTCCAGCGCCAGTTTTTCGGCGTGAGTCAGTACTTCATAAATACCGCCACGGGCTTTAATCGAGCCGGAAATCGGCAGGTGGCTGTCCTTCTTCAACAGAATTTCGCCACTGATATTCTGGCCAAACTCTTTTTCCAGCCGTTTCTTCATGGCGGGAATAGCGGCCAGCTCAGATTCGATAATACCGCCGGTGGCCACGGTTTCCGGGAAAGCTTTTGCCAGGTACGGCGCAAAGCGCGCCAGACGGGCGTGAGCATCCTGAACGTCGTCTTCCGTCAGGCCAACATAGGGTAAACCTTCCGCAAGAGAGGTGGTGCCCGGGTTAAACCAGGTCGTTTCTTTCAGTGCGACCAGATCCTCCACTAACGGATACTGGGCGATGAGTTTTTGCATGTTTTCCATAGGACGTCTCTTTGCGCTTAGATGATAAAGGAAAGCAGGAATGTGCACGCGAGTGCAATCACCGACGCGATAAATGTCGCGGTCGTATAGTATTTAAACGTCTCATTCAGGGTAGCGCCGCAGTACTGCTTCACCAGCCAGAAGAGGGAATCGGTGACGATTGTGCAGCCAATCGCGCCGGAACCGATGGCAATGGCAATGATCTCCGGGCTGACGTTGGGATAGAGCGGCAGCATGGGTGCCACAATCGCCGTTGCGCCCATCATCGCCACCGTGGCAGAACCCACCGCAGCGTGCAGGATCAGCGCCACCAGCCAGGCCAGCAGAATCGGGTGCATATGCATGTTTGAAAGAATCAGCGCCAGCGTATCCGCCAGTCCGCTGCTCTTCAGAATGGCGTTGAACGCGCCGCCCGCACCGATAATCAGCAGGATGTTGGCAATGGATCCAAAGCCATTTTCAGTATGGGTCAACAGTGCGCCCATGCCGATATGCTGGCGCAGACCGAGAATGTAATAGGCCACAAACACGGCGATAAACATGGCGGTGATCGGGTTGCCGATAAACTCCAGCAGCGTATACACCGCGCTGCCTTTCGCCATATTCAGTTCAGCGACGGTTTTCATCAGCATCAGGCCAATCGGCAGCAGCACGGTAAACAGCGTGGCACCCAGCGACGGCAGCGTGTTTTCGTCGCGTACCTTCAGGTCGGAAAACTCAGCCGGTACCGGTTTAAACGGCAGACGATTGCCGAGGAATTTCAGGTACAGCGGCCCGCCGATCAGCGACGCCATCAGACCCACCAGTAAACCGTAAACGATCACTGTACCAATATCGGCACCCAACTTGTTCGCCACGAACAGGGCCGCCGGATGTGGTGGGACGACGCAGTGCACCGCCATCAGTGCTGTACACAACGGGATCGCCAGCTTCAGTAGCGAGGTATTGGTTTTTTTGGCGATAGAAAACGCCAGCGGAATCAACAGCACCACGCCGACTTCAACAAACAGCGTGATCCCGCAAATCAGACCGACCAGCACCATTATGACGTCAGCGGAAAGCCAGCGGCAGCGCTGTAGCGTCAGGCCGATGCGTTCTGCCGCGCCGGACACTTCCATCATTTTTCCGAGAATAGTCCCCAGACCGATAACCGCGGCGAGGAAGCCCAGCGTACCGCCGATACCACTCTCAATGGCATTAACCATATCCAGTGGACCCATACCCATCATCGTTCCCACAAAGAAGCTGGCTAACAGCAGCGCCAGAAACGGGTGGAATTTGAACTTCACGATGGTCAAAACGATCAACACGATGCTTATCAACAACGTGCTCACAACCCAGATTTGAGAGTGCATATCTCACCTTGCCCTGTGATTAACCTGACTTTATAGCCTGGGTCTATTGGACAAAAATAAGGCACTCGCTGACAAACGATAAAAATCCTCTTTCACATGAGTCAGATTGAATCAAATGGGTGATTTACCTCTAATAATGGCCTAATAATGCGATATGGTTCACTCTGATTCATCTTTGCGCTGATTTTTACAGCGGTTTTTTTTACACTTCGGGGAAAGATTCAGGATGAAAGAGGTGAGTATGGATCCCGTACGCGAGGTCAGAAATCGGCTGCTCAATGGCTGGCAACTGTCAAAGCTTTATACCTTTGAAGTGGCGGCCAGGCATCAGTCGTTTGCGCTGGCAGCAGACGAACTGTCGTTAAGTCCCAGCGCCGTCAGTCACCGTATTAATCAACTGGAAGAGGAACTGGGCATCCAGCTGTTTGTCCGTTCACATCGCAAAGTCGAACTCACGCACGAAGGCAAGCGGGTGTTCTGGGCGCTGAAATCTTCTCTGGATACGCTTAATCAGGAAATTCTCGATATCAAAAACCAGGAGCTGTCCGGGACGCTTACCGTCTACTCGCGGCCCTCCATCGCCCAGTGCTGGCTGGTTCCCGCGCTCGGCGACTTTACCCGTCGCTATCCGTCGATTTCACTGACCATGCTGACCGGGAATGACAACGTCAATATGCAGCGTGCCGGTATTGACCTGGCCATCTATTTTGATGATGCGCCTTCTGCGCAGCTCACGCATCATTTCCTGATGGACGAAGCGATCTTGCCGGTGTGCAGCCCGGATTATGCCCGCCGCCATGATCTTACCGACGCGCGGGTGAACCTGTCGCACTGCACGTTGCTGCATGACAGGCAGGCGTGGAGTAATGATTCAGGGACCGATGAGTGGCACAGCTGGGCGCAGAATTTTGCAGTGAATTTGCCGACATCATCGGGCATTGGCTTCGATCGTTCCGATTTAGCGGTGATTGCCGCCATGAACCACATCGGCGTGGCGATGGGGCGCAAGCGGTTGGTACAAAAACGCCTCGATAGTGGAGAACTGGTCGCTCCCTTTGGTGATATGGAGCTGAAATGCCATCAGCATTATTACATCACTACGCTACCTGGCCGGCAGTGGCCGAAAATCGAGGCGTTTATTAGCTGGCTGCAGGAGCAGGTAAAATAATCGAGGTGAGCCTCGAATATTTTTACGCTTTCTCTCTACACCCGGCGTCAGAAATCATGCTAAATACGTGAATCACACCTGATGATTTACTTGAGGATCACCGTGTTAAAGCCGCTTGCTTCTCTGTTGCTGCTCGCCAGCGCCACTGTCTATGCGGCACAACCTCCGCTGACGGCAGCACACTACGCCCAACAACTGGGTGTGGGGATGGACGTGGATTGGGCGCGCACCGAACGGGGCATCCGCGAGTTTGACCCGCTGGTGGTAAGAGATTTCCAGGCGAAGGGGCTCGCCCATGGGTAATCCCCCCATTTTTAACGGAGGCA
>NZ_SZWP01000078.1:0-29373 GCF_005280825.1 Citrobacter sp. wls829 | reverse complement strand
TGCCAGACGGTGCTGAGACGACGCTTACAAAGAAACGGTAAAAACGCCGCGTCAGGAATGCCGTAACGTGACGGTTACCCACCGTAAGCCGGTGCAGGATGAAAATCGTATTGCGGGTTCAGTGCTGGGTGCTGTTGCGGGTGGGGTTATCGGTCATCAGTTTGGTGGCGGACGCGGTAAAGATATTGCCACCGTTGCAGGGGCATTAGGTGGCGGTTATGCCGGTAACCAGATCCAGGGTTCGATGCAGGAAAACGATACCTACACCAGTACGCAGCAGCGCTGTAAAACAGTGTATGACAAATCGGAAAAAATGCTGGGTTACGACGTGACCTACAAAATTGGCGATCAGCAGGGGAAAATCCGCATGGATAAAGACCCTGGCTCGCAAATCCCACTGGATAACAACGGCCAGTTGGTGCTGAATAACAACGCGTAAAATAGTCTTGCTCTGTACATTAATTAGCCCCCCATTCGCTCAGGCTGGGGGGCTTTTTTTATCAGAAGGTTAATGCGGAGTTCAGGCCAGAGGCGCGGTTTCTTCTTTCAGCAGTTCAGGCCACAGACGCAGCGTGGTCCGGGTTATCTGCATCAGTTTCTCAAAAGTTGCCCCTTCGCGGGCGCTGATCGACATACCTTGTAAAATACAGTTCAGAAATTCGGCCAGTTTCTGCGGATCGCAGTGTGCCGGAATTTCACCATGTTGCTGGCGCTGGCGAAGAAACTGGGTCAGCGTTTGCTCCTGCATGGCATGGCGGGATTTCACCGTGTGCGCAATATCGCGGGAAGAGGCGGCAAGCGTTGCGGAGGTATTAATCATAAAACATCCTGCCGGGGTGTCTTTGCTAGTGAAGCAGGTGGCGATTGCCGTGAAGTAGTCTTCCAGCGCACAGGTGAGGCTTTTTTCTTCGCAAAAGAGTTGGGCTTCGTGCTTTGCAGCGAAGCAGGTGATGTAGCGGTCCAGCACGGCACGAAATAACCCTTCCTTATTGGTGAATTCCGCATACAGCGTGGGCGCTTTGGCACCGGTTGCTTCCACGAGATCGGCGAGCGAGGTCGCTTCATATCCGTGCTGCCAGAAGAGTGTCATGGCCTTATCAAGCGCGGCTTCCCTGTCGAACACTTTTGGTCGGCCACGGCTTTTTTTTGCACAACCTGTCGTTTCAGTTGTCATGGTGCCGTCGTACCTGGTTGGGTTTATTGAACAATCATTATAAAAATATTTTCCCACACTCTCCAGTGTATTCACGATAAAAATAATTTGTTTCTATTGATATGAAAAATAAGACCTTTGCATTTTATATAACGATCGTTATAAAAAAACATTGACGTGTGACCTGGATCACATCTATGATTTCCCTATCGATCGTTAAGTTAATCTTTTCGACAGACATTCATCTGCATAAGGTCACTATTATGAAAAACGTAAAAACGCTGCTGCTTGCTACGGTTCTGAGCTCACTTTCATTTGCCAGCTTTGCCGCTGTAGAAGTTCAGGCCACGCCTGAAGGCCAACAGAAGGTAGGGATTATCTCTGCGAATGCGGGGACTAACTTAGGTTCTCTGGAAGATCAACTGGCGCAGAAAGCAGATGAAATGGGGGCGAAATCGTTCCGTATTACCTCTGTGACCGGTCCTAACACTCTTCATGGTACAGCGGTAATCTACAAATAAGTTTTAACCCATCGCAATGCCACTGCGAGTTAACTAAAAAAACCCCCGCGGAATAACATCCAGCGGGGGTTTTTTATGGGCAACTGTTTACAGTGACTGCTGACTGACGTCGTGATGACGCGTTACGTCTACCGGCATCCCGGAACGCAGTTCCATAGCGTGTTCCATGACGGAGGCATCCGTTTGTGCCGCATTCTTAAACGTCTTCATCGACGCGTTTAGTACGATCGGCAGCACCTGCGGATCGTCATCAATATTTTCCGACAGCGGCTGATGCACTTCTACCAGGCGCACGCCGTTGGGTTCAACAGAGGCTTTGATTGGCGTGTTGATAATATTGACCTTGGTACCTGGCGTAACCTGACGGAATAAGGTTTCAATATCACCGTCGCGCAGGCGAATACAGCCAGAGCTGACGCGCATACCGATACCAAAATCAGCGTTGGTACCGTGAAGTAAATAGACTCCACCGTAAGCCGCCAGGCGGATGGCATGATGACCCATCGGGTTTTCCGGACCCGCAGGGACGACGGCAGGCAGGTCGATACCATTGGCTTTGTAACGGGCGCGGATATTGGCCGTTGGGGTCCAGGTCGGGTTGGCTCGTTTATCAGAGATACTGGTTACCATGGTGGGGGTCAGGGTATCTCCGCCCAGTTGACCAATACCAATCGGATACACGGTCACCGAATTTTTACCTGGGTGATAATAGTACAGACGCAACTCGGCAAGATTAATCACAATCCCTTCGCGCGGGGCATCCGGTAGCAGGGTTTGCAGCGGAATGGTTAATACGCTACCGGCTCTTGGCACGAAAGGGTCGACGCCAGGGTTAGCCTGTAGCAGCGCTAAAAAACCCACATTGTACTTTTTCGCAATGGCTTCCAGTGAACCGCCGTTATCTTCGACAACGTGTACGGTATTTTCACCCACCAGTCTGCTTCCTGGCGGAGGCAGCGGCCAGGTGTTCGCCTGGGCCGGAAGCGCCAGCGCAAGAGACGCGGCAAGCGTAAAATACGTCAGCCAGCGAGAGAATTGCTTATTGTTTAACATTGCCATAAGTCCATTGTTTTTACGTGGTTTTTATCATGTAAAAGTAAACAGGAATTATGGCGGTTTGCTGTGTCGGGAAGTGCAGGGAAGTGCAAAGAGTTTGTAAATTCAACTGGCCGGGTGCGTACGGTGAACTGCACCCGGCCTGATGGCTATGCTACGGCGTTTTCTTCCAGTTGGCGCATAAACTGACGCACCCACTCCATACGCGTTTTACGGTCAGCAAGGTCCTGAATAAACTTCAGGCGCGTGGGACCGTCCAGGCGGAAGTGCTGTGGTTGTTTTTGCAGCAAACCGATCAGCCACACTGGGTTGACGTGGTTTTTCTCTGCAAATTCAATGGTACCGCCTTTTTCATTACCCTCGAGCTTTCTGATTCCCAGCTTTTGCGCCTGCTGGCGCAGACGGGCAATATCCAGCAGCGTGCGGGCAGGATCGGGCAGCAGGCCAAAGCGGTCGATTAGCTCGACCTTGATCTCTTCCAGTTCATTTTCACCCTTTGCACTGGCAATACGTTTATAGAATGACAGTCGCGTGTTCACATCGGGAATGAAATCATCCGGCAACAGCGACGGCATGCGCAGTTCCACTTCGGTTTGTTGACTGGTGAGATCTTCCAGCGACGGTTCACGCCCTTCTTTGAGCGCATCCACCGCGTTCTCCAGCAGCTCCATATACAGCGAGAAACCGATGGTTTCCATTGAGCCGCTCTGGTCTTCACCCAGCAGTTCGCCTGCCCCGCGAATCTCGAGGTCGTGGGTCGCCAGCGCAAAACCTGCACCCAAATCTTCCAGTGAGGCAATGGCTTCGAGGCGTTTTTGTGCGTCGGTGGTCATGGCTTTCGGGTGCGGTGTCAGCAGCCAGGCGTAGGCCTGGTGATGCGAGCGTCCCACGCGACCACGTAGCTGATGCAGCTGCGCCAGACCGAAGTGGTCCGCACGTTCGATGATAATCGTGTTGGCAGTCGGAATGTCGATCCCGGTTTCGATAATGGTGGTACACACCAGCACGTTAAATCGCTGGTGGTGGAAATCGTTCATCACGCGTTCCAGCTCGCGCTCGCGCATCTGTCCATGCCCGATGGCAATACGCGCTTCCGGCACCAGTTCTGCCAGCCTGTCGGCAGTTTTCTGGATGTTCTCAACGTCGTTGAACAGATAATAGACCTGACCACCACGCAGCACTTCACGCAGAATGGCTTCGCGTACCACCAGATTGTCATACTCGCGTACAAAGGTTTTGACCGCCAGACGGCGGGCGGGCGGCGTGGCAATGATCGACAGATCGCGCATACCGCTCATCGCCATATTCAGCGTGCGAGGGATCGGCGTTGCGGTTAGCGTCAGAATATCCACGTCAGCGCGCATCGCTTTGATTCGCTCTTTATGCCGCACGCCGAAGCGGTGCTCTTCATCGACGATCAGCAGACCTAAATCTTTTAGCTTCACATCGCTTTGTAGCAGTTTGTGGGTACCGATAAGAATATCGATTTTACCTTCAGCGACCTGCTCCAGGATCTGCGCTTGCTCTTTGGCGCTACGAAAACGCGACAACATCTCAATGCGTACCGGCCAGTTGGCAAAGCGGTCACGGAAGTTGTCGAAGTGCTGCTGAGCAAGCAGGGTGGTCGGTACAAGTACGGCGACCTGTTTGTGGTTCTCGACGGCGAGGAAGGCGGCGCGCATCGCTACTTCGGTTTTACCGAAGCCAACGTCGCCGCAGACTAGTCGATCCATCGCCAGCGGCTGACACATATCGCTGAGTACCGCGTTAATGGCCTGCGCCTGATCGGGGGTGGTTTCAAACGGGAAGCTGTCGCAAAACAGCTGGTACTGTTCGCGGTCATGCTTAAAGGCAAAGCCTTCTTTCGCCGCACGCTGGGCGTAGATGTCCAACAGCTCTGCTGCCACATCGCGCACTTTCTCGGCGGCTTTCTGCCGCGCACGTGACCAGGCGTCACCGCCGAGTTTATGCAGCGGCGCATTTTCTTCTGCACCACCGGCGTAACGGCTGATTAAATGTAATGACGACACGGGTACATACAGTTTGGCGTCGTTGGCGTAGGTGAGCATCAGGTATTCAGCGGTGATACCGCCTGCTTCTAATGTGGTCATGCCGGCGTAGCGCCCCACGCCGTGCTCCAGATGCACCACCGGCTGACCGGGGTGCAACTCCGCCAGGTTGCGGATTAAGGTATCGGGGTTGATGGTGCGACGCGAATCCTGACGACGGCGCGCCACGCGCTCGCCGAGGAGATCGCTTTCGCAGATCAGCGCCAGATTTCGTTTGCTATCAATAAACCCGTGTTCCGCCGAGCCAATCATCAGATAACGACCGGCATCGACCGCTTCATCGAGGCGCAAAATGCGCTTCGGCGCAATCTTGATACGGGCGAGCAGTTCACCGAGAGCTTCACGACGGCCTTCACTTTCTACCGAGAAAATCACCGGACCGGTAAAGGCTTCAAGGAACTTACGTAATGCATCCAACGGCGCTTTTTGCTGCGCCTGGACGGCCAGGTCTGGCAGCTTCTGGAACCCGAGGTTGGTATTCGCCGCTTTTTTCGGCAGGCTCTCGGTTTTCAGCTGAACGCGGGGCCAGCGTTTAAGTTCAGAGAACAGCTCATCCACCCGCAGCCACAGTGATTCCGGCGGCAGAAGTGGACGCATCGGGTCAACGCCCCGATTCTCAAAGCGCGACAGCGTGTCGGCCTGAAAGCGCTCGGCGCTGGTTTCTAGATCGCCGGTATTCACCAGCAGCGTATTGGCCGGGAAGTAGCTGAATAGCGGCGGCAACGGCTCGCTGAAAAACAGCGGCTGCCAGTATTCGATCCCGGCAGGAAGCGTACCTTTACTGACCTGCTGATAAATATGTTCCGCGTCGCGTTTTACCTCAAAGGTGTCGCGCCACTGGCTGCGAAACAGTTCGATAGCCGTTTTATCGGTGGGGAATTCGTGCGCGGGCAGCAGATTAATGGCGTCGACTTCTTCCAGCGTGCGCTGGGTATCGGTATCAAACAGACGCAAGCTGTCAATTTCATCATCAAAAAAATCAAGACGATAGGGAAACTCGCTGCCCATCGGGAACAGATCCAACAGTGCACCGCGCGTGGCATATTCACCGTGTTCCATGACTTGATCAACGTGGCGATAACCGGCACTTTCCAGCTGTTCACGCAGCGCGTCACGCGATAAACGCTGACCTTTTTTCATCACCAGCGCGTGACCGTGCAGATAGCTGTGCGGACACACGCGTTGCATCAGCGTGTTGACCGGTACGATCAGCACGCCGCGCTGCATGGACGGCAGTTGATATAGCGTGGAGAGCCGCGAGGAGATGATTTCCTGATGCGGTGAAAAACTGTCGTACGGGAGCGTTTCCCAGTCCGCGAGGTTCATCACCATCTGGTCAGTAAACTGGCGAATTTCGTCATGCAGGCGCAGGGCATTTTGCATGTCAGGTGCGATGAGTACCACGGGGCCGGCGTGGTGTTCGGCAATGTCTGCCACCAGCGTGGCACAGGCGGCACCGGTAAGTTCACCTAACTGGCGCTGATCGCCAGCTTTCGCCGGGAGCGTGTAACGATGTTGTTCAGGCATTAGGTTGTCAGGATCTCGTTTAGATATACGTCTGATAAGCAATGTTCTTATTATCCGCAAACGTTTCTCATAAGCAAATTGATTCGCCCCCTGATGGGGGCAAAAAGCGCGTTAAGGTTAGCGCGAGGCGGCCGGTAAAGAGGGTGGGGAAAACAGCAGGTCGGCAACGGTTTTTTGTGAAATTTTGCGTACCAGCAGGCCAAACAAAGTACACAGCAGCAAACAGACAAACGGATAAATCAGCAGCAGGGCCAGTTCTGCATGCGCAGACCATTTAGCATGATTGATGACGGGAATCAGCGTTAAGCTGAACAGTTCGACCAAAATTCGGTGGGTTGTGTAGATGGCGATTGTGTTAGAGCCGATCACGCTTAATGGGCTGGCCGCACGCATACTGAAGCGTTGCTCGAACTGATAAAACAGCTTCATGATCAGCACAATGGAAACCAATGAAAGCAGCAGCGAAACGTTGGCCAGCCATGCGATGACCGCCAGAATCATCGTCAACGAGCACAGGATCGGGTGGCGGCGCAGCGGAACCTCTTTAATCCCTGCCATCAGCGTGCTGCCAAACCATGCCCCGAGACTGTAATACGCCAGATTACGTATCACGCTATTCATTCCCCACCACGGCGTCGGAAAAAAATTGACTGCCACACTGAGCAATACGAACAGAGCCAGCAGCGGCAGTGCCCAGCGGCTGAACAGTTTGCACAGAATGAAGTAGACGATCAGCGCATACAGATACCATAAGCTGGTGCTGGCGGTCAGCATGCCCCAGGAAAAGTCGCCGACGGAACCGGCATACGCGGCGTTGGCGGCCTGGCTCAGATCGCGCTCTGGTGCCAGCCAGTGATTGAGCATGGTGAGTGCCAGCCATTGCACCATTCCCCACAGCAGCAGTACCCAGGCAATATTCCAGATCCGTTTATCTACGCAGGTCGTCCAGCCCACGCCATCGATGTATCGACGGATCAGATATCCCGAAATAAAGAAAAACACCGGCATGCGAAACGGAGCCAGGTAAAGATTGAGGTAAATCCAGCACTTGGTCAGCAGTTCTGACAGCGGATGCTGAAAACTGGTGAGATGGGGGTAAAAGGTAATCACGGAATGGTAAATGACCACCAGGCAAATACATAACCCTTTGATTTGGTTAATCCATAGCTCTTTTTTTATCATTACGTCGACGTATCCGTAGTGTTAAACATAACCTGCTATCCTGCGGATGGCAGGCGTCGCTGTAATGCGTAACCGTCTGCATTTTTGTTTTTTCAGATAAAGATCAGGTATTAGGCTTGATGAGCAGGTGGTTCACTTTAGCGAATTGATTTGTTTATGCTTTTCAGAATAATGCTGACGAACACTTACGGTTCAGTCATTTACCCATTCCGCTTTCGCTTATATACTCGTGACTTTGCTAACAGCAACCAGACGGATTTCATGTATCAACCTGTCGCTCTATTCATCGGCCTGCGTTATATGCGTGGGCGTGCAGCAGATCGCTTCGGTCGTTTTGTTTCCTGGCTTTCCACCATTGGCATTACTCTTGGGGTAATGGCGCTGGTCACGGTATTGTCGGTGATGAACGGTTTCGAGCGTGAGCTGCAAAATAATATTCTTGGCCTGATGCCTCAGGCCATTCTCTCGTCAGAGCAGGGTTCCCTGAACCCGCAACAGCTGCCGGAAAACGCGGTGAAGCTGAGCGGTGTCAATCGTATTGCCCCGCTGACAACCGGTGATGTGGTTCTGCAAAGCGCGCGCAGCGTAGCGGTTGGCGTGATGCTGGGCATCGACCCGCCGCAAAAAGATCCGCTTACGCCGTATTTGGTCAATGTGAAGCAAACCGATCTCGAGCCGGGTAAGTATAATGTCATCCTTGGCGAGCAGCTTGCCGGTCAGTTGGGCGTGAATCGTGGCGATCAAATCCGCGTTATGGTGCCGTCAGCCAGCCAGTTCACGCCGATGGGACGTCTGCCAAGCCAGCGTTTGTTTACGGTAATTGGCACCTTTGCCGCCAACAGTGAAGTTGATGGTTATCAGATGTTGACCAATATTCAGGATGCGTCACGCCTGATGCGCTACCCGGCGGGCAATATTACCGGCTGGCGTTTGTGGCTGAATGAACCGCTGAAGGTCGACACGTTGAGCCAGCAAACGCTGCCGCAAGGCACCAAATGGCAGGACTGGCGTGAGCGCAAAGGAGAATTATTCCAGGCTGTGCGGATGGAAAAAAACATGATGGGGCTGCTGTTGAGCCTCATCGTGGCGGTCGCGGCGTTTAACATTATTACCTCGTTGGGCCTGATGGTCATGGAGAAGCAAGGCGAAGTGGCGATTTTACAAACCCAGGGACTTACGCCGCGGCAAATCATGATGGTGTTTATGGTGCAGGGGGCCAGCGCCGGGATTATTGGCGCGCTACTGGGTGCCGCGTTGGGGGCATTACTTGCCAGCCAACTGAACAACCTGATGCCGATCATTGGGGCATTGCTGGATGGCGCTGCGCTGCCGGTTGCCATTGAGCCGTTACAGGTTGTCGTCATTGCGCTGGTGGCCATGGCCATTGCGCTGCTGTCTACGCTTTATCCTTCCTGGCGCGCCGCCGCCACTCAACCCGCTGAGGCTTTACGTTATGAATAAGATCCTGTTGCAATGCGACAACCTGTGCAAACGCTATCAGGAAGGCACCGTGCAAACTGATGTGCTGCACGATGTCAGCTTTAGCGTTGGCGAGGGTGAAACGGTGGCGATTGTCGGCAGCTCTGGATCCGGTAAGAGTACGTTGCTGCATCTGCTGGGCGGACTGGATACGCCAACGTCGGGCGACGTTATTTTTAGTGGACAGCCGATGAGTAAACTCTCTTCGACGGCAAAAGCGGAACTGCGTAATCAAAAGCTCGGTTTTATTTACCAGTTTCACCATCTGCTGCCGGACTTTACCGCGCTGGAAAACGTGGCGATGCCGCTACTTATTGGCAAGAAAAAACCGGCTGAAATTACCGAGCGTGCACGCAATATGCTGAAAGCGGTAGGGTTGGATCATCGTGCCAGCCATCGCCCGTCTGAGCTGTCGGGCGGTGAGCGCCAGCGCGTGGCGATTGCCCGTGCGCTGGTCAATAACCCACGTCTGGTGCTGGCAGATGAACCCACCGGTAACCTTGATGCGCGCAACGCTGACAGTATTTTCGAGCTTCTGGGTGAGCTGAATCGCTCTCAGGGGACGGCATTTTTGGTGGTGACCCACGATCTGCAGTTGGCGAAGCGCATGAGCCGCCAGCTTGAAATGCGCGATGGTCGCCTGACGGCCGAACTGAGCCTGATGGGAGCTGAGTAATGGCTGCGCCTTTATCGTTATTGATTGGCTTACGCTTTAGCCGTGGTCGGCGGCGTGGGGGCATGGTCTCGCTGATCTCTGTGATTTCTACCATCGGTATCGCATTGGGTGTGGCGGTCTTGATTGTCGGTTTGAGCGCGATGAACGGATTTGAGCGCGAGTTGAACAACCGCATTCTGGCCGTTGTCCCGCACGGCGAGATTGAAGCGGTTAACCAGCCCTGGAACAACTGGCAGGAAGCGCTGGATAAAGTACAGAAAGTGCCGGGCATTGCCGCTGCGGCGCCCTATATCAACTTTACCGGGCTGGTGGAAAGTGGCGCAAATTTACGCGCGGTGCAGGTGAAAGGTGTCGATCCCAAACAGGAACAACGTTTGAGTGCGCTGCCTACGTTTGTACAGAACCATGCCTGGGATAATTTCAAAGCCGGTGAGCAGCAGATAATCATAGGGAAAGGGATTGCTGATGCGCTGAAGGTGAAGCAGGGTGACTGGGTGTCAATCATGATCCCTAACGCCAGTGCCGATCACAAACTTATGCAACCCAAGCGCGTACGGTTACACGTCATCGGTATTTTGCAGTTGAGCGGCCAGCTTGACCACAGCTTTGCAATGATCCCAATGGAAGATGCGCAGCAGTATCTGGATATGGGGTCCAGCGTGTCGGGTATTGCGCTGAAGGTTAACGACGTCTTCAATGCGAATAAGCTGGTCAGAGATGCCGGTGAAGTGACCAATAATTACGTTTACATTAAAAGCTGGATTGGTACTTACGGCTATATGTATCGTGATATTCAGATGATCCGCGCCATTATGTACCTGGCGATGGTGCTGGTGATAGGTGTCGCCTGTTTTAATATTGTTTCGACGTTAGTGATGGCGGTAAAAGACAAGAGCGGCGATATTGCGGTATTAAGAACATTGGGCGCGAAAGACGGGCTGATCCGTGCCATTTTTGTCTGGTATGGTTTGCTGGCAGGACTGTTTGGTAGCCTGATTGGCGTCGTGATTGGCATCGTCGTTTCGCTGCAACTGACGCCGATTATTAACGGTATTGAGGCGCTTATTGGCCATCAGTTCCTGTCCGGTGATATCTATTTTATTGACTTCTTGCCATCGGAATTACACTGGCTGGACGTTATTTACGTGCTGGTTACAGCATTATTGCTGAGTCTGTTGGCGAGTTGGTATCCGGCGCGTCGCGCCAGTAATATTGATCCTGCGAGAGTGCTAAGCGGCCAGTAACAATAAAAAGGAGCGGTGATGTACTACGGGTTTGATATTGGCGGGACAAAAATTGCGTTAGGCGTCTTCGATAATCAACGCCGTTTGCAATGGGAAAAACGTGTTCCTACGCCGCGCGATAGCTATGATGCTTTCCTCGATGCGGTGTGCGACCTGGTGACGGAGGCCGACCAGCGATTTGGCGTTAAAGGTTCAGTGGGAATTGGTATTCCCGGTATGCCAGAAACCGAAGACGGTACGTTGTATGCCGCTAACGTTCCTGCTGCCAGTGGAAAACCTCTGCGTACCGACCTCAGCGCGCGACTGGACCGCGATGTGCGTCTGGACAACGATGCTAACTGTTTTGCCCTCTCCGAAGCCTGGGATGATGAATTCACCCAGTACCCGTTAGTGATGGGGTTAATCCTCGGCACGGGGGTTGGAGGCGGCCTGGTGCTGAACGGTAAATCCATCACCGGACGCAGCTATATTACCGGTGAGTTTGGTCACATACGCCTGCCGGTAGATGCGTTAACGCTAATGGGATTTGACTTCCCGCTGCGTCGCTGTGGATGCGGTCAGTTAGGCTGCATCGAGAGCTACCTTTCCGGTGGCGGATTTGCCTGGCTGTATCAGCATTACACCCATCAACCGCTGGACGCCCGTGAAATTATCGCGCTCTGGGAGCAGGGTGATGAACAGGCGCTTGCCCACGTCGAACGCTATCTTGATTTGCTGGCGGTGTGTCTGGGGAATATTCTGACTATCGTTGATCCGGATTTAGTGGTCATTGGCGGTGGTTTGTCGAATTTTACCGCGATAACGGCGCAACTGGCAGACCGTTTGCCACGCCATTTATTGCCGGTTGCCCGCGTGCCGCGTATTGAACGGGCACGCCATGGTGATGCGGGTGGAATGCGTGGAGCTGCTTTCCTACATCTTACCGATTAATACAAAGAGGTTGTTATGCTGTCGCGTCGGGGTCATCGGTTAAGCCGTTTTCGTAAAAATAAACGCCATATGCGCGATCGCCTGCGTCAACGGATCTTTTTCAGAGACAGAGTGGTGCCTGAATTGATGGAAAAACCAAGAGTATTAGTCCTGACGGGGGCGGGGATCTCCGCCGAATCGGGTATTCGTACCTTCCGCGCTGCGGATGGTCTCTGGGAAGAACATCGGGTGGAAGACGTGGCGACTCCGGAAGGATTTTCGCGTAACCCCGGACTTGTGCAGTCGTTTTATAACGCACGTCGTCTTCAGCTACAACAGCCTGAAATCCAACCCAACGCGGCGCACATTGCGCTGGCAAAACTTGAAGCAGAGCTGGGCGACCGCTTTTTGCTGGTGACGCAGAATATCGATAACCTGCATGAGCGCGCCGGTAACCAGAACGTCATCCATATGCACGGTGAACTGCTCAAAGTGCGCTGTTCGCAAAGCGGACAGATCCTGGACTGGACGGGAGATGTGACCCCGGAAGATAAGTGCCATTGCTGCCAGTTTCCGGCACCGTTGCGCCCGCACGTCGTGTGGTTTGGCGAAATGCCCTTGGGGATGGATGAAATCTATATGGCGCTGGCGATGGCGGATGTGTTCATCGCGATCGGTACGTCCGGGCATGTTTATCCGGCGGCCGGATTTGTACACGAAGCGCGCCTGCACGGGGCGCATACTGTGGAACTTAACCTTGAGCCGAGCCAGGTAGGCAGCGAGTTCGAAGAAAAGTATTACGGTCCGGCAAGCCAGGTGGTGCCCGAGTTTGTTGAGAGATTATTGAAAGGGTTGTGATTTTTTTTGCCGGATGGCGTAGGCCCGATAAGCGTAGCGCCATCGGGCAATGATTCGCCGGATGGCGACGCTGGCGCGTCTTATCCGGCCTACGGGACGGCAATTAGCGTCCTGCTTTCAGCTTCTGATAGTACTCTTCATAAATTGTGCTAGCGGAGCCGACGTCGTTCTGCCACTCCCCTTTATTGATAGTCTCTGCATCAGGATAGAGCGTTTTATCATTGGCCACTTCCGGGCTGAGCAGTTTACGTGCCGCCAGGTTTGGCGTTGGGTAACCGATGGTTTCGGCCACTTCTTTTGCGACATCCGGGCGCAGCAGGAAGTTAATCAGCTTCAGCGCACCTTCTTTGTTTTTGGCGTTCGCCGGAATAGACAGACTGTCCATCCAGAAAATGCCGCCTTCTTTCGGCCACACGACTTCCAGCGGCGTGCCCGCCTGACGTGCGACGAATGCTGAGCCGTTCCACACCATACCGAGGTTGACTTCACCTTCCATATACGGGTTTGCCGGGTTGTCTGAGTTAAACGCCGCGACGTTAGGCACCAGTTTCTTCAGCTCGTTATACGCGGCTTCAATCTCTTTCGGGTCGGTGGTGTTACCGGAGTAGCCCAGCTTGCGCAGCGCTACCTGGAACACTTCACGCGCATCATCGGTTAACAGCAGGCTGCCTTTGTATTCCGGTTTCCACAGATCGGCCCAGCTGGTCACGGTTTTCGGATCAATGACATCGCTGTTGACGCCAATAGCCGTTGCTCCCCAGATATACGGAATGGAGTAGTCGTTATTTGGGTCAAACGGCTTGTTGAGCATGTCCGGATCGAGATTGTTGAAGTTGGTGAGCTTGGTCTTATCAATCTTCTGGATCATGCCTTCTTTGCGCATTTTATCCACGTAGTAGGTGGAGGGAACCACCAGATCGTAGGCGCCGTCTTTATACGTTTTGAGTTTGGCATACATGGTTTCGTTCGACTCGTAGGTCGAATAGATAACCTTAATACCGGTCTCTTTCGTGAACTGCTCCAGCAGTCCTGGCGGAACGTATTCGGTCCAGTTGTAGAAATAGAGCGTGTTGTTGTCGGAGGCTGTGGCGGTGTTCATACCCAGTGCCAGAGCACCCGCGGCGAGCAGGTGGCGTGACCATTGTTTCATCATTTAACGTCCCCTGAATAACATACCCGTCGTCTTTCAAGCCGCATTTTTGTTGGCTACGCTAGTTCACCCCAGTCACATAGTTATCTATGTTCCTGGGGACTCACGAGCTTGCCGCCTCAATGCAACTCGAAATCCATAGGGTATGGGCCTGTTAGCGGCCTTTAGTTTTATCACGTGCAATAAGCTGGCTGGCGATAACCATGACCAGCGACAGAACCAACAAAATGGTGGCCAGCGCATTAACTTCTGGTGACACGCCGACTTTAACCATTGAGTAGATTTTTAACGGCAGAATTTCATAACCTGGTCCAGTGACGAACGATGAAACAACCACGTCATCCATCGACAGGGTAAAGCTCAGTAACCAGCCCGCAGCAACCGCTGGCATCGCCAGCGGCAGAATGATTTTGCGCAGAATGGTGACTTCGCTGGCGCCCAGGTCTTTTGCGGCTTCCAGCATTCGCACATCGAATCCTTTCAGGCGTGAGTACACTGTCACCACAACAAAAGGCAAACAGAAGGTGATATGCGAGAACAGCAACGACCAGAACCCCAGTTGAATACCGATCAGCATAAACAGCACCAGCAGTGAAATCGCCATCACGATATCCGGCGACATCATCACCACGAACAGCATACCGCTGACAAACGGTTTACCGCGAAAACGGTAGCGGTAAAGCGCAACCGCCGTCAGTGAGCCGATCAGGGTGGCAAAGGTTGCGGATAACACGGCCATCGTCAGTGAATGCTGTGCCGCCTGCAGCAGGCTATCGTTGTTCATCAGCAGGCCGTACCATTTGGTGGTAAAGCCTTGCCAGTTGATGCCAAAGCGCGAGCTGTTAAAGGAGTTCACAATCAAAATAATGATTGGAATGTACAGATACGCGTAGATGGCGGTCATGAAACCACCGCGAAGCAGTCGACCGATCATTCGAGTTCCACCTTTTTATTCAGCAAGCGGGAGGCGCGCCAGTAAACTAATAACATCAGTCCCATCACGATGGTCAGGGTAATGCTGGTGGCGGCACCAAACGGCCAGTCACGAATGTTCAGGAACTGAACTTTTATCACGTTACCAATCAACAGGTTTTTCGCGCCGCCCATTAGATCAGACACGTAAAATAACCCCATGGCTGGCAGCATCACCAGCAGGCAACCGGCGATAATTCCCGGCATGGTCAGCGGAATGATGATGCGGGTGAAGGTCTGAAATTTGCTGGCACCCAGATCGCGCGCGGCTTCCAGTAGTGGCTTATCGAGTTTCTCAATGCTGGAATAAAGCGGCATAACCATAAACGGCAGCAGGATGTAAACGAGGCCGATAATGACCGCGCTGGGGGTGAACATAATGCGAATGGGGGTATCAATGACCCCGAGCCACAGCAGAAACTCGTTGAGATAGCCTTTGGTACTGAGGAAAATTTTGAGTCCATAGATGCGAATAAGCGAGTTGGTCCAGAACGGAACAATCAGCAGGAACAGCAGCAGTGGACGCACTTTTTCCGGCAGTTTTACCAAAAACCAGGCAAACGGATAGCCGAGCACCAGGCAGGCGAACGTGGCAATCAGCGCCATATTGAGGGAGTGAATCAACACCTCAAAGTAGAGCGGATCGAGCAGGCGAGCATAGTTTTCCAGCGTAAAGACCATTTTGACGAAATTCGCATCGTCACGGGTCAAAAAGCTGGTGCCAATGATCATCAGGTTGGGCAGGAAGACAAATAACACAAGCCAACCGACAATGGTGACGATCACCACACTCTGGAATTTACTTGTGTTCTTCATCAGCCAGTACGACCTCCCAACTTTCTACCCAGTTAATGGCCATTTTCTGGTCCAGAGAGTGATCGAAGTCAGGATCGTCTTCGTTGAAGAATTCGCTAACCATCACCATCTTGCCATTTTCCAGTTCGACAACCGACTCCAGCGTCATGCCTTTGTAGTTGCGCTCACGCACGTAGCCGATAAGTCCTTCGATGTGGTTGTCATCGTTGATCTCATCTACGCGCAGATCTTCCGGACGCAGCAAAACATGCAGTTTTTGTCCCGGCGTAACGCCGAAATTCACGTAGATGTTGCACTCTCGACCTTCAACGTTAGCACGAACGCGTTGTTCATCCAGACGTTCAATAACCGTCGCGTTGAACATATTGATCTCACCGATAAACCCGGCGACGAACAGATTTTTCGGCTCTTCGTAAATTTCTCGCGGCGTGCCGTCCTGCTCAATTTTGCCGTCACGCATCACCACGATACGGTCTGACATGGTCAGCGCTTCTTCTTGATCGTGAGTGACAAAGACAAAGGTGATACCGAGCTTACGCTGCAGTGCTTTCAGTTCGTTCTGCATCTGCTTGCGCAGTTTGTAGTCCAGCGCGGAGAGCGATTCATCTAACAATAGCAAACGAGGTTTGTTGACCACTGCACGGGCAATTGCCACACGCTGCTGCTGTCCACCGGAGAGTTGATGGGGTTTACGCTGGGCAAACTCTTCCAGTTGCACCATGCGCAAGGCTTCGGTGACGCGAGGTTGAATGTCGGCAGTCGGGGTCTTTTGCATGCGCAAACCGAAGGCCACATTCTCGAACACGGTCATGTGGGGGAATAACGCATAACTTTGGAATACGGTGTTCACATAGCGGTTTTCCGCAGGTACGTGAGTGATATCCTGGTTGTCCAGCATGATATGACCGGAATCAACCGTTTCAAGACCCGCAATCAGGCGAAGAACGGTTGTTTTACCGCAGCCAGAGGGGCCGAGCAGCGTGAGAAATTCGCCATTGTTGATGGTCAAATCCAGGTCGGAAATCACCTCTTTGCCATCGAAACTTTTGCGAATTCCCGCTAATTGCACCAGTGGAGAAAGCGAACGCGGTTGTTTATTCAATTTTTTACTCTGTCCCATGTAAACGCAACGGATGGCTGACCGCTGCGGGGTTTGTGGTTAACCACCTTGATGACTCTTAATGAGGGCGATTATTCTACGGCAAACCATTGTAATCGCCAATCCTTGTTGCGAATTACTGACTTACTCTTATAGTCAGAAGGGGTGTCAGAGACAAATATTCTCACTTGCGGGGATAAAAATGACCTGACGCAATATTTGTCTTTTCTTGCTTATTGATAATGTTGTCACGAAAAGTGAGGGTGACTGCATGGATAAACTACTTGAGCGTTTTTTACACTACGTGTCGCTGGACACTCAGTCCAAATCGGGTGTGCGGCAGGTACCCAGCACTGAGGGTCAGTGGAAGCTATTACAGCTGCTCAAACAACAGCTTGAAGAAATGGGGCTGGTTAACGTTTCATTAAGTGAGAAGGGAACACTGATGGCAACGTTACCCGCAAACGTTGCCGGTGATATTCCCGCGATTGGCTTCATTTCTCATGTCGATACCTCACCGGATTTCACGGGTAAAAACGTCAACCCGCAAATTGTTGAAAACTACCGTGGGGGCGATATTGCGTTAGGCATTGGTGATGAAGTTCTGTCGCCGGTGATGTTCCCGGTGTTACATCAACTTTTGGGACAAACGTTGATCACCACCGACGGTAAAACCCTGCTGGGCGCGGACGACAAAGCCGGAGTGGCGGAGATCATGACCGCGCTGGCTGTGTTGAAGCATAAAAACATTCCCCATGGCGATATTCGTGTGGCCTTTACACCCGACGAAGAGGTGGGTAAAGGGGCGAAGCACTTTGACGTCGCCGCATTTGATGCGAAGTGGGCTTACACTGTTGATGGGGGGGGCGTGGGTGAACTGGAGTTTGAAAACTTCAACGCGGCGTCGGTCAATATCAAAATCGTTGGTAACAATGTGCACCCTGGTACCGCAAAAGGGGTGATGGTGAATGCGCTGTCGCTGGCTGCTCGTATCCACGCAGAGGTTCCGGCAGATGAAAGCCCGGAAACGACCGAAGGTTACGAAGGTTTTTACCATCTGGCGAGTATGAAAGGCACCGTTGACCGGGCGGACATGCACTACATTATCCGTGATTTTGACCGTAAACAGTTTGAAGCGCGCAAACGTAAAATTATGGAGATCGCCAAAAAGGTTGGCAAAGGGTTACACCCGGACTGCTATATCGAACTGGTGATTGAAGATAGCTATTACAATATGCGCGAGAAAGTGATTGAGCACCCCCACGTGCTGGATATTGCCCAGCAGGCGATGCGTGATTGCGACATTGAGCCTGTGCTGAAACCTATTCGTGGCGGCACTGACGGTGCTCAGCTGTCGTTTATGGGATTACCGTGCCCGAATCTGTTCACCGGCGGCTACAACTATCATGGTAAACATGAGTTTGTGACGCTGGAAGGAATGGAAAAAGCGGTGCAGGTGATCGTGCGTATTGCCGAATTGGCCGCGAAACAAAAATAAAGAGTGTGTAGAGGCCGGATGGTGGCTTGCGCCTTATCCGGCCTACAGATACCTCATTCCGTGGGCCGGATAAGCGAAGCGCCATCGGCGCAGTCACTACTAATTTACCCTTCGAAGAACCAGTATCCGCTGTTAACCAGCGCGGCCAGCATGGCGAGGAAAGACGGATCTTCCAGCGCATCTTCAAAGTTCTCGGCTGTCAGCACAATATGGCTGGCCAGCGCCTCGAGGGCAGGGCGATGCGGTGAGTTAATTTTTTCACCGTTGACGTAAACCTCGTCGCCGACACGGATAACGCGTAATCCGCCCAGACGTACCAGCACATCCCCTTGTTTCAGCGCGTCGTAGATTTCGTCGGGCTGATAAGGTGGCTCCGGCGGGGCGACATCCAGCTCATGACGCGACTGGGAAATAAACTCCCCAAACCACTGTTTGAAATGTTCAGGTTGATTAATCAGCCCCAGCATCATTTCACGCAGTTTATCCATTTCTTGTGGCAGAACATCCGCCGGATGGTCGCGCGGCGGCAGGTCCGGGTCGCTGTAATAGGTGCTGCCCAGCTCACGTTGCAGAACGTAATCGGCGAATCCGCTGATTAACTCCCGGGCGTTCGGGGCGCGGAAACCGACAGAATAGTTCATCGCGTTTTCCAGCGCGTAGCCTTCGTGCGGGAATCCTGGCGGGATATACAGAATATCACCCGGCTCCAGCTCCTCATCAATGATGGCCTCGAACGGATCAACCTGCAGCAGATCCGGGTGCGGGCAGTGTTGTTTTAGCTGGAGTTTTTCGCCTACGCGCCAGCGACGACGACCGGTGCCTTGAATGATAAACACATCGTACTGATCCAGGTGCGGGCCAACGCCGCCGCCGGGCACGGAAAAGGAGATCATCAGGTCATCAATACGCCAGTCCGGTAATTCGCGAAACGGACGCATCAGCGCGGCGGTCGGTTCGTGCCAGTGGTTGACGGCCTGGACCAGCAGCGACCAGTTGTTCTCGCCGAGATGGTCATAGCTTTCGAATGGACCGTGGCTCACCTGCCATTTACCGTCCTGATGGCTGACCAGTCGGCTGTCGACTTCACTTTCCATCGCCAGTCCGGCCAGTTCATCAGGGGAAAGCGGATCGATAAAGTTTGTAAAACCACGCTTTAAGACCACCGGGCGCTTTTGCCAGTGGCGTTCGAGAAAGTCGGGCCAGTTGAGGTTTAATTGGTATTCCATAATGCGCATCCGCAGACTGTTGGTTGCTCCGATTATAACGGATGCTTAACCGGATAAGTGATCCCGGTACATAAATATTACAAACAACTTACTCGTCTTTATGCCCCGGGTGCTGACGGCCAAAAATGACCTCCATGCGCGCGCCGCCTAACAGGCTATCGCCTGCGATAATTTGCCCGTCATACTGCTCGGTAATTTCGCGAGCTACCGCCAGCCCCACGCCTTGCCCGGGGCGTAAGGTATCCACACGCTGGCCGCGATCAAAAACCACTTCACGCTTGGCTTGTGGAATGCCAGGACCGTCATCTTCCACCAGAATATGTAGGCGATCGTCGGACAGGTGAGCGGAGATCTCGACGAACTCCAGACAGTATTTACAGGCGTTATCCAGCACGTTACCCATGACCTCGACAAAATCATTCTGCTCGCCGACAAAACTGATTTCGGGTGAGATATCGAGACTAATAGTGACGCCTTTACGCTGATACACCTTATTGAGGGCGGAGGTTAGCTTATCCAGCAAAGGGGCAACCGGGTGCAGTTCGCGGCTGAGCATGGCGTTACCACCGCGCATGCTGGCGCGATGCAGGTAGTAGCCAATTTGCTGGGAAATGCGGCTAATTTGTTCCAGCATCACGGGTTCGGCATCCGTTACGCTCATCTTTTCATTGCGCATCGAGCGTAGCGTGCTTTGCAATACCGCCAGCGGTGTTTTCAGGCTATGGGTGAGATCGGTTAAGGTCGTGCGGTATTTATCGTAACGCTCACGCTCACTTTTCAGCAGTCGGTTGAGGTTACGTACCAGGCTAGTTAGTTCCCGCGTGGTGGCGGGATTGAGCATTTCACGGTGATGCTCCTCAAGTTCTCGGACCTCACGCGCCAGTGACTCGATAGGCCGTAAACTCCACCAGGCGGCGACCCATAGCAGCGGGATCACGAGCAGCAAGTTGGCGACCAATACATAGATAAACCAGCTCCAGACCATATACGAGCGCTTGAGCTCAATGGGGATAGTGTCGACAACGACAATGGTAAGCTGAGGCATGCGGGCGGTCTCAGGGTAGACGTTTACCGCCACCGAGTGGGTCATTTCGGCATCGTTATCATCTTCTCTGACTTCTTTAAGCTGCTGTTGCGCGGAGTGATCTTCGCGCAGTAACGTGCTGGTGGCATCGACATCGGCTTCTATTTCATGAAAACCATTCGTTTTTAACCAGTCCGGCTGAATACTGTGCGTCAGCCAGGGGACATCGCGTTGTGCCCACAACAATTTGCCATTTTCATCGTAGATCAGCGACATGGTGGGGCTTTGCATATCGAGATGTTCAGGCAGTTCGACCTGGAGCTTGCCGTCTTCCCATTTCGCGAGGGTGTAAAACAAGTTACTTTCACCGCGCAGAAGACGAAATGTGGTCTTATCAAAGCTTACGCTGTAACCCACCAGCGCGACCATACCATAGGCCAGTGAAAGCACAAGGACAACGCCAGCGGTCGCCAGCAAAAAGCGTACACGCAGCGATAACGGGAGAAAATGACGCAATAATTTGTTCATTAGCGCAGTTCGAAGAGGTAGCCCTGTCCACGTACGGTGGTGATCACGTCATCCGGATATTGCGCCTGAATTTTTTTGCGCAGACGTCCCATCAGTACATCGATGGTGTGGCTTTCACGCAGTTCTGCATCCGGATAAAGTTGTAGCATCAGTGAGTCTTTGCTGACCACTTTGCCGTTATTGCGGATCAGCGTTTCCATGATGGTGTATTCAAACGCGGTGAGTTTGATAACCTCATCATTCACTGATAATTCGCGGCGGGAAAGGTCAACCTGAAAAGGCGGCAGCGAGATAATTTGCGAGGCCAGGCCGCTATTGCGGCGCATCAGTGCCTGCATGCGGGCGACCACCTCTTCAATATGGAAAGGTTTTGTCACGTAGTCATCAGCCCCAGCGCTGAGCACTTCCACTTTATCCTGCCAGCCTTCGCGGGCGGTCAACACCAGAATGGGGAGCGAAACGTCATTGCTGCGCCAGCGGCGGATCAGTGACAAGCCATCTTCATCGGGCAGACCTAAGTCGACGATCGCAATATCTGGCAGATGTTCGTTAAGGTAATAATCTGCTTCCTTTGCATCCTCAGCATCATCAACCTGGTGGCCTGCATCCTGTAACTGAACCTTCAGGTGGTGACGTAATAAGGCATTATCCTCAACAACCAGTACGCGCATCTTCGTTTCTCCCTAAATTGACGGTATGAATAGTTTAACGCTGATTATGTGGCTGTGGGGATAAACATTTAATAAACCGAGGGGAATGTCGGAAGGTGGCATGAACGCCACATCTGGCCTACGCGAGATAAATGTAGGCCAGATAAGCGTGAGCGCCATCTGGCGCAGGATTGATTACTTCAACTCATCAACCATGGTGATGGCGCGACCAATATAGTTGGCTGGCGTCATCGCTTTCAGGCGCGTTTTCTCGTCTTCTGGCAGGGCCAGTCCGTCGATAAACTGCTTCATGCCTTCGGCGTCAACGCGCTTGCCGCGGGTCAGCTCTTTCAGCTTCTCGTACGGTTTTTCAATGCCGTAACGACGCATAACGGTCTGAATCGGCTCGGCCAGCACTTCCCAGTTATGGTCCAGTTCATCCAGCAGATGATCGCGGTTTACTTCCAGTTTGCTCACACCCTTCAGTGTGGACTGATACGCGATCAACGCGTAGCCAATTCCCACGCCCAGGTTACGCAGAACGGTAGAATCCGTCAGGTCACGCTGCCAGCGGGAAACCGGCAGTTTGCTTGCCAGGTGCTGCAGTACCGCATTAGACAGGCCCAGGTTGCCTTCGGAGTTTTCGAAGTCGATAGGGTTAACTTTGTGCGGCATGGTGGAAGAACCAATTTCACCGGCAATGGTTTTCTGTTTGAAGTGGTTCAGCGCCACATAGCCCCAGACGTCGCGGTCAAAATCGATCAGGATGGTGTTAAAACGCGCGACGCAATCGAACAGCTCAGCAATGTAGTCGTGCGGCTCAATCTGCGTGGTGTACGGGTTCCACTGAATACCCAGCGAAGTGACGAATTCTTCACTGAACTGATGCCAGTCAACTTCCGGGTAAGCGGCGATGTGGGCGTTATAGTTACCGACGGCACCGTTGATTTTACCGAGAATTTCTACCTGGTTTAGCTGGCGATACTGGCGCTCCATACGGTATGCCACGTTAGCCATTTCTTTGCCCAACGTAGAGGGTGTTGCCGGCTGGCCGTGCGTACGGGAGAGCAGGGGAATGTCACGATACTGCACGGACAGGTCTTTTACCGCATCGATAAGCTTGCGCCAGTAAGGCAGGATCACTTCATCGCGGGCGGTTTTCAGCATCAGCGCATGAGACAGGTTGTTGATATCTTCTGAGGTACAGGCGAAGTGGATAAACTCGGAAACAGCGTGCAGTTCCGGGATATCAGCGACTTTTTCTTTCAGGAAATACTCAACGGCCTTCACATCGTGGTTGGTCGTGCGTTCAATGGTTTTGATGCGCGCGGCATCTTCTTCATTGAAGTTAGCGACGATCGTATCAAGGAAACCGATTGCGTCGGCAGCAAAAGCAGGAACTTCCTTGATCGCTGCGTGCGCGGCCAGTTTTTGCAGCCAGCGTACTTCAACCTGTACACGGAATTTCAGCAAACCGTATTCGCTGAAAATCCCGCGCAGCGCGCTGACTTTATCGCCGTAGCGTCCATCGACAGGGGAAACGGCGGTCAGTGAGGATAATTCCATAGATCACAACTCCGGGGTTAAATGAGCAAGAATTTGTTTTGCCTGAGTGGTCAGGCGATTACGAGAAAACATGAGTTGCAGACGACCGCCACCGACCTGGTGCCAGAGTACGGCAGCACGAATGCCAGCCAGAAGCGACGCACGGACTTTGGCCTGAACCTGCGGGCTCTGGAGGATAGCTGGGGATCCCGTGACCTGAATACGTGGGCCGAGCGGGCTGATGACGTCAACATAAATGCCCGCCATTGCGCTCATTAACGTTTCTGACTGCAAATCGAAATGGTCTAGCTGGCGCTGCAGGCCATTAATACGGTCCCCCAGCGTGTCCATTGCGCCCTTGGCGGCTGACAGCTTGCGCTCCAGCACCATCAGGCTCAGGGTATAGCGGGTGAGTTCCGCGTTCAGTCCCTGACGACTGCTGGCGTTCAGTACACCGAGCAGCGTTTCAAGGCCCAGACGCAGATTGGCTTCACTGCCACCAAACACGCCCAGCGTAGAATTGGGATTCATATCAATAACACTGTTGAGTGAAACGTGTAGTGCATCGGCATCACAGTGCCCCTGGTGTGCCAGTTGTTGCACCAGGCGAGCCGACTGGCAAATGCCTGCCAGAGCGAGGGTGATGTCATAATAATTCTTTGCCACGTTCACTGCTTCCTTGTATTAGATATGTAGATAAATTATACCGGCAGAGGCAGGCGCTGCTCGATAATTCCGCCACCGAGGCACACTTCGCCGCAGTAAAAGACGGCCGACTGACCTGGCGTCACCGCCGCAACCGGCTCGTCAAAAATCACTTCAATACGTTCGTCATCCAGCGACTTAACGGTGCACGGAATATCGGTCTGACGATAGCGGGTTTTCACCGTACAGCGCATTGTGCCGGAGAAGGGTTCGCGATCGACCCAGTGCAGCTGTTGCGCGATCAGGCCAACGGACATCAGACGCGGGTGATCGTGACCCTGAGCGACAACCAGAATGTTGTTCTCAACGTCCTTATCGACCACATACCACGGATCCTCGGTCCCTTCTTTGGTTCCGCCGATACCCAGACCTTTACGTTGGCCCAGAGTGTGATACATCAGCCCCTGGTGCTGGCCGATTTCTTCGCCATCCACGGTGATGATTTTTCCTGGCTGAGCCGGAAGGTAACGGCCAAGGAACTCGCGGAATTTACGTTCACCAATAAAGCAGATGCCGGTGGAGTCTTTTTTCTTCGCGGTAATCAGGCCCAGATCTTCGGCGATTTTGCGCACCTGCGGTTTTTCCAGTTCACCGACCGGGAACAAGCTTTGGGCGATCTGCTCGTGACCGAGCGTATAGAGGAAATAGCTTTGGTCTTTATTGCCGTCGAGTCCACGCAGCAGGCGGCTTTTGCCGTCGACGTCCGCGCGGCGCACGTAGTGACCGGTGGCGATGAAATCGGCACCTAAATCTTCAGCGGCAAATTCGAGGAAGGCTTTAAACTTAATTTCTTTGTTGCACAGAATATCCGGGTTTGGCGTACGACCCGCTTTGTACTCTTCAAGGAACAACTCAAAGACGTTGTCCCAGTATTCTGCGGCAAAGTTAACGGTATGCAGTTCAATGCCGAGTTTGTCGCAGACTGCCTGCGCATCTGCAAGATCGGCAGCAGCGGTACAGTATTCCTCACCGTCGTCCTCTTCCCAGTTCTTCATGAACAGGCCTTCAACCTGATAACCCTGTTGTTGCAACAGCCAGGCAGAAACGGAGGAATCGACACCGCCGGACATGCCGACGATCACTTTTTTTGGGCTTTCAGACATAGGAATACTCACGACATTGAACTTAAAGGCGGCATATTCTATCACGCAGCCCTTTACTTGACACCCTCTGTAAACGGCCAGTTAAATTCTCCGATCATTGCCAGCGGATACCGTTGCCCGCTCTGATAACAGCGAATGCTCTCAGCAACCAGCGGCGAACGCAGGTTCGGTGCAGATAAAATCGCTTCAGCGCTGACCCAACGACAGTAATCTATATCGTTGTCATGCGGCTCAGTAGCGCACATATTGGCAAGCTCAATAGAAAACAGAAAACGCAAGAACGGGGTTCTGTCCGGGGCTATCCATTGATGCATGCGAATAAAATGCTGCGGCTGCGCGGTGATGCCGGTTTCTTCCCACAGTTCGCGTGCAGCGGCTTGTACCAAGGTTTCGTCCGCTTCCAGATGCCCGGCAGGCTGGTTCCATAACGCTTTGCCGTTGATGGTTTCCTCAACGACTAAAAACTTATCCTCGGCATGTACAATGCAGGCGACGGTGACGTGCGGTTTGAACATGGTTCACCTCTTATTCTTCTTTAAAGCCTTCAGACACATCTGGCCAGCTGATCTCACCCGTGGCTTTATCGATACTGATATAGGCCACCGGAGGGGAGGTTTGTGGATCGGCGGCACCCCGGCAAAATTCGGTTTGGTGGTCTTCGCGCACGATGATTTCAATCGCGTTTTTCGCATTCCAGCTCTCATAAAAAACACATTGATAGTCATAACGCAAACTAAGAGTGGCGACCCGCGTGGCTGTATCTGTAGAGAGTGGATTGATGTCGTCGCGATAGCGGTCACCGCTGTTTAAAGGTTGCAGCTGTGATTTTTTCAACCAGCCGCGCACGCTATGACGATCGGCGGTGTAATAGACCACCTCAATAAAATCGTCTTTGGACTCTTCCTGAGCAGAAACCACGTTGCCGGGAACCAGGAACACGGAACTGTTGCGACACTGTGCATTTGGCATTGAATAGAATCCAGCGCGCGAGCTGCCGATGACCTGATAATAGTTGCTGGCGGCGGGGGGCATTTTTTCGCGTTGTGACATCGCTTTATTGGCCCATGCCTGGCAGGCAGGGCTAACAGGAAGCGGGTTAGCTAACGGCGTGAGCCCGTCAGCGGTAACCCAACCGGTAGCGAAAGTGCCGTTTGCGCCCCGGTAGCGGACGTAACGAAAAGGTTCGTCTTTGGACAGCATACCTGTGCTTTCATAACGCTGCGAACTTCTGAGCACCTCTACAGTGTCGCTATTGACCAAAAACGCCGGGAGCTGGCATCCGCTGGCTGGTGCAGAGTAGAAATGCAGACGAGAGTCAGCGCTGACGTTGGCAGTGGCGTAAAGATAATTTGCCTCTCCCGCCGCGATCCCGGCGAGCGTTTCACAGTTCTGTTTTGCATAACAAAATGGTGAAACTCCGCACAACATGAGCGCTGCAACGATCCGTTTATCCATATGCCGTGTTCTTCCCTGTTAATAGTTACGTTAAAAATGGATGCTACGGCTGCAGCTCACGCCATTCGCCGTTGGCGAGGTTATCCAGCGTGTAATCACCCATGGCATAGCGGATTAACCGCAGCGTGGGGAAACCCACATGCGCCGTCATGCGTCTCACCTGACGGTTACGCCCCTCATACAACGTGATTTTCAACCAACGGGTGGGAATGCTTTTGCGCTCGCGAATCGGTGGATTTCGCGGCCACAGCCAGTCAGGTTCAGCAACAACCTCAACGCCTGCTGGCAACGTTGGGCCATCATTGAGCGTCACGCCATTGCGCAGGGCATCCAGTGCCTCTGGCGTCGGCTCTCCTTCGACCTGCACGTAATAAATTTTTCCGGTGCGCTTACCCGGCTGCGTCAATCGGGCCTGTAATGCACCGTCATTGGTCAGTACCAACAGGCCTTCGCTGTCCCTGTCCAGGCGCCCCGCAGCATAGACGCCCTGTAAGGGAATAAAATCTTTTAACGTGCTGCGACCCGCTTCGTCAGTAAATTGTGGCAAAACATCGTAGGGTTTATTGAACAAAACCACGCGTTTTGGCTGGTTTTCTTTACGCTGTTTAGTGACTTGTCGTGAGCTGAATCGCTCAACCCGGTGATTTCTAAAAGAAGTTTTTTGCATGGTATTTTCAGATTATATCAATTGCCGCATTATAGCCTAAGAACGAGTGTCTTTCATGGCGACGAACAATAGGGTAGTATTGACACGCTCATTACAAATCATTAACAAAAAGTTGCTCTAACGCATCCGTGTAGCAGGACGCAAATGCACATGCAGCGTGATGACAGACGAGCAGAACCAGAAGCGCTCGAAGGAGAGGTGAATGGAAAGCAAAGTAGTTGTTCCGGCGGAAGGTAAGAAGATCACCCTGCAAAACGGCAAACTCAACGTTCCTGAAAATCCGATTATCCCGTTCATTGAAGGCGACGGTATCGGCGTTGATGTAACCCCACCGATGATCAAAGTTGTCGATGCTGCTGTCGAGAAAGCCTATAAAGGCGAGCGTAAAATCTCCTGGATGGAAATCTACACCGGCGAGAAATCCACTCAGGTATACGGCCAGGACGTCTGGCTGCCTGCTGAAACCCTTGATCTGATTCGTGACTACCGTGTTGCTATTAAAGGCCCACTGACTACCCCAGTTGGCGGCGGTATTCGCTCACTGAACGTTGCACTGCGTCAGGAACTTGACCTGTACGTGTGCCTGCGTCCGGTTCGTTACTACCAGGGCACCCCAAGCCCGGTTAAACATCCTGAACTGACCGACATGGTCATCTTCCGTGAAAACTCTGAAGACATCTACGCTGGTATCGAGTGGAAAGCCGACTCTGCTGATGCAGAGAAAGTGATTAAATTCCTGCGCGAAGAGATGGGCGTGAAGAAAATTCGCTTCCCGGAACATTGCGGTATCGGTATCAAACCGTGTTCCGAAGACGGGACAAAACGTCTGGTGCGTGCGGCGATTGAATACGCCATCGCCAACGATCGTGATTCTGTTACCCTGGTACATAAAGGTAACATCATGAAGTTCACCGAAGGCGCGTTCAAAGACTGGGGTTACCAGTTAGCGCGTGAAGAGTTTGGTGGTGAACTGATCGACGGCGGCCCGTGGGTGAAAATCAAGAACCCGAAAACCGGGAAAGAGATCGTTGTTAAGGACGTTATCGCCGATGCGTTCCTGCAGCAGATCCTGCTGCGTCCGGCAGAGTATGATGTTATTGCCTGTATGAACCTGAACGGTGACTACATCTCTGATGCCCTGGCTGCGCAGGTTGGCGGTATTGGTATCGCGCCGGGTGCAAACATCGGTGACGAGTGTGCACTGTTTGAAGCCACCCACGGTACTGCACCGAAGTATGCGGGTCAGGATAAAGTGAACCCAGGTTCCATCATCCTGTCTGCTGAAATGATGCTGCGCCACATGGGTTGGGTAGAAGCAGCCGACCTGATCGTTAAAGGTATGAGCGGTGCGATCAACGCGAAAACCGTAACCTATGACTTCGAACGTCTGATGGACGGCGCTAAGCTGCTGAAATGTTCTGAGTTTGGTGACGCGATCATCGAAAACATGTAATCCACATTCTGGGTTGTATGAGAACGGGAGCCGAGAGGTTCCCGTTTTTTTATACCTGCAAAATTCCTTCCCCAAAACTCTCGCCAAAACGTTTCCCCAAAACCAGGTTTGGCACTTATGTCAGCTTATCCGGTGCCAGGGGGGAAGAAACCGGACTGTTAGTTCAATTATCATTATATTAATGGATTGTTGTTCTCGACATCTTCCATGTATAAAAGTGTATCGTCGACAGAGTAGTAATACCGTTTGTTATCATTGACATCAGTAACCCATCGGAAAACGCCAGCACTAACAAGTGTTGTAATATATTCCCGAAATGTGGATTCCCCGGAAATATGTGCCTGGGCTGCTTTTTTTACTTGTTCAGGGTTCTTGGTTGTACTGACTTTTAATAAATCTCTTTTCCCTCTTATTAATATTACTTCATCATTCGCTGTAACAGCTCTGATGTTATCAGTAGCCAGGTAGTAAATATAATGAGCAATATTCTGGCGTTTCAGTTCAGAGTAAAACCACGAAAAATTATGTTCCTTTCTCACTTGCTCAAACATCTTTTCAAGAACAGTAACCTGATCCATCAGGGTTATAACCTATTGTTAGTTATGAGAGCGTGTAGTGTGCACGATCAGTTTTGTCGCTTCAATCTGGTCAGATCTCTTGGTGTGGTGCGGATAGCGAGGTCATGGGACGATTAAGGGTTCTCCCAGTAGGGGGCCTTGCTACGGGGCGGGTGCGGCGCGTAGCAAGGCTGGTTTTTGCATTTTCATCGGCCATTACTGTTAGGGAAGGTGCGAATAAGCGGGGAAAT
>NZ_SZWP01000077.1:0-82625 GCF_005280825.1 Citrobacter sp. wls829 | reverse complement strand
TTCGAGTCCCGTCCGTTCCGCCACTTATTAGAAAATTAAGCCTGCTACCTTAGCAGGCTTAATGATAAGAAATATAGGGGCGTAGCTCAGTTGGTAGAGCACCGGTCTCCAAAACCGGGTGTCGCGAGTTCGAGTCTCTCCGCCCCTGCCAGAAACAATCCTTAGCATTTTTGCTAAGGATTTTTTTTTATCTGAAAATGACGCCACCTTCATACTGTTTATTTCCTGTTTCCGGCATCCTTGCCAGCGTCCATTTTAATCATCCAGAATATTCGTTTTCAGCAGATCGCAGATAAGCGTATGTTTATCGCTATTTTGTAGCCAGACCGCATACAACGGACGTGAAAGTGTCGTGCTGTCAGAAACTATATGGAGATCGCTTTTTGTTTTCGCCCAACACACGGGAAGCCAACTAAAACCCTTCAGTACAGGAAGTTGCTGTCTTGCTAGCTCAGCAGAACTGGTGGTTAGCACTGGTACTTCGTCGCCGGCAACTAATCCCGCTTCGTGTTGTTGAAAATCAGGTCCCCACTCCAGACGCAGATAATTCAGTTCATCTTTTGTTTGTTATGGAGCGCTGCAATAGAGCGCCAGCGTGAAATACCCCAGTAGTTGACTGCTAAATTCGTCCATTTTTGGGGATTCAGTAGTAATCAGCAGATCAAGCTGTCGTTCATGGAGTTGCTTTACTAGCGACTGGCGCTGCGCGATCCTGGCTTCAAACTGCAGGCTGGTTTGCGGCACCTGCGACTGATATAAACGACCCAGCCAGCCATTGAGCATGCATTCCCAAAGGGAAGCGCTGGCACCGATAGAGAACTCATTATGGCGTGAGGTATTTGCGACCTCCTTACGTGCTGCTTGCCACGTATTCATCAGCGTTTCAGCATATGGCAATAATTTTTCACCCGCAGCGGTTAAACGGATATTGTTTCTGTGTCGGGTGAAGAGGTTCACACCCAGTTGATTTTCCAGTTGTCTGATGCGAAAACTGACCGCCGATTGGGTCAAATAGAGCGCTTCAGCTGCCCGGCCAAAGTGGCGCGTTCGGCTAACTTCCAGGAAAGTCTTTAACAATTCCGTATCCACAACTCACTCCATAAAATTATTTGTCGTTATGATTTAAATCTTTTGTTTGACGCTCTGTCAAGCGTAACTAATACTCCGCGCCATAAATAGCTCGGCCAAAGAATTAGGAGCGTGCAGGATGGCGGAAAGCTTTACGACGACTAATCGATATTTCGACAATAAATATTACCCCCGCGGATTCTCCCGTCATGGTGATTTCACCATTAAAGAGGCACAGCTGCTTGAGCGTCACGGTTATGCCTTTAATGAGCTGGATCTGGGCAAGCGTGAGCCGGTAACTGAAGAAGAGAAGTTGTTTGTGGCGGTATGCCG
The DNA here is from genome assembly GCF_005280825.1 of Citrobacter sp. wls829. Classification (NCBI taxonomy): domain Bacteria; kingdom Pseudomonadati; phylum Pseudomonadota; class Gammaproteobacteria; order Enterobacterales; family Enterobacteriaceae; genus Citrobacter; species Citrobacter sp. wls829. The sequence continues at coordinate 81,224 of NZ_SZWP01000077.1, read as the reverse complement.
TGGTGAACGTGAGCCGGTTACCGAAGCGGAACGTGTGTGGTCTAAATACATGACGCGTATTAAGCGTCCAAAACGTTTCCACACGCTGTCTGGCGGCAAACCTCAGGTAGAAGGTGCGGAAGATTACACCGAGTCAGAGGATTAATAAAAAAAGGGCGAAAGCCCTTTTTTTATGCCAGTAGTTTCTGTAAATGGATTAACAACCTGTCTATTGCCCGATAGCCAACGGCTTCCTGTAAATGTTGACGGGTGATCTGGTCACATTGCTCAATATCCGCAATTGTGCGAGCGACCTTTATCAAGCGCAGCCATGCGCGGATGGACAATCCAAGATGTGCTAACGTTCCCTCCAGCCAGCGTGCGTCATCCCTGTGTAAGACGCAGAATTGATGTATATCCTGGCTGCCCAGATGCGCATTTAACTTATTTTGCCGCTGATACTGGCGCTCACGCGCGGCCATAACCCGTTTCTTCACCGTCTCACTGTTTTCTCCCTTTGCTGCTCGCTGACTGAGTATACCGGGCGGTGGAAGGGGTATTTCGAGGGACAAATCGAAGCGGTCGAGAAAAGGGCCAGATAAGCGATTGAGGTAACGTAGCGTTTGCTCTGGGGTACAACGGTTGTGGTTTCCCTGATAGTGCCCTGTTGGGCTTGGATTCATTGCTGCTATCAATTGAAAGCGTGCCGGGTAGGTTATTTTTGCCCGGGTGCGTGATAAATGAATCTGTCCGGATTCAATAGGCTCACGCAGGGCATCCAGCGTACGGCGTTCAAACTCGGGCAATTCATCCAGAAATAATATGCCGTTATGTGCCAGAGAAATCTCACCCGGTGCCGGTATCGATCCTCCTCCTACCATTGCGGTTAAGGACGCGCTGTGATGGGGTGAGCGAAAGGGGCGTTGCTTCCACTGTTTTTGTATGGTGTCGGAATTGACCAGGCTGAGAATTGCCGCGCTTTCCAGAGCCTCATCATTACTTAACGGTGGTAACAATCCGCGAAGGCGACTGGCAAGCATCGTTTTTCCCGTACCCGGCGGGCCGATGAGCAAGAGATTGTGGCCGCCTGCAGCGGTAATCTCCAGCCCTCGCTTGCCCTGTTCCTGGCCGATGACGTCACTGAGGTCATCAGATGAGCCTGAAGGTGGAATCTCTACGCAAACAGGCCTTTCTAATTCATGCTTACCTTCGAGAAATGCGCACACGGCTTGCAGGTGATCGGCAATCAGGCAGCCCTCGCCGTGTATTAGCCCCACTTCTGCAGCGTTCTCTTTTGCGACAATAATTCGCCTACCTGCGCGAATTGCTTCAGTTGCGCTGGATATTGCTCCGGGAACGCCACGTAGAGCACCTGTAAGCGCTAGTTCACCGACTAACTCATAAGTATCGAGATTATGTGTTGTAAGCTGCTCTGACGCAGCCAGAAGCGCAATGGCGATAGGTAAATCATATCTCCCTCCTTCTTTAGGCAGATCTGCCGGGGCAAGGTTGATGGTTATCTTCTTGGCCGGAAATTCATACCCGCTATTAATAATCGCACTGCGAACTCGATCTCGAGCCTCTTTCACGGTGGTTTCGGGTAGTCCAACCATGGTTAAACCGGGCAAGCCATTACTAATATGGACTTCAATAGTAATGGGTGGTGCATTGACGCCTAATGCGGCGCGCGTGTGGACTATCGACAGTGACATAACCCCTCCTGATGCAGGCATTATGTCTTAATAGATGGCGACGATATCTTGCTTGATTGATACTTTTAGATGCTGATTCATGTATTTTTATGCAAGGGTTAATATTTTACGTAACCTCTGGAACAACGCTCACAAGCGCCGCTCAAAGTGCCGCCTGCAGAGGGAAAACATGATCGTGTTTACTGAATAACGTGAAATATTTTCATTTTCTATTTTTTGTATAAAAAACAACGCGATTTATAGAAACCGTTAACCGTGTCAGAAAAATGAATGCAGAAATATCTTGTGCCATAGTGAAACTCTATGGTAACTCTTTAGGTATTCCTTCGAACAAGATGCAAGAAAATACAAAAATGACAGCCCTTCTACGAGTGATTAGCCTGGTCGTGATTAGCGTGGTGGTGATTATTATCCCACCGTGCGGGGCTGCACTTGGACGAGGAAAGGCTTAAAAAACAAGCCTTAACGAACTAAGACCCCCGCACCGAAAGGTTCGGGGGTTTTTTTTGACCTTAAAAACTTAAACGAGGAGCAGAAAGTGAACACTAGCATAAAATTCTGTTTCTCAAGATTTACGGCGGGGATGTAACTATGAATGGGGCACAGTGGGTGGTACATGCGTTGCGTGCACAAGGGGTGAAAACCGTCTTTGGCTATCCCGGTGGCGCAATTATGCCGGTTTACGATGCGTTGTACGACGGCGGCGTAGAACACCTGTTGTGTCGACACGAGCAGGGGGCGGCGATGGCGGCGATTGGCTATGCCCGCTCAACCGGTAAAACCGGTGTCTGTATCGCGACTTCCGGTCCTGGTGCAACCAACCTGATCACCGGCCTGGCAGATGCGCTGTTAGATTCCGTTCCCGTTGTGGCGATCACTGGTCAAGTCTCTTCCCCGTTTATCGGCACCGATGCGTTCCAGGAAGTGGATGTACTCGGCATGTCGCTGTCATGTACCAAGCATAGTTTCCTGGTGCAGTCGCTGGAAGAGCTGCCGCGTATCATGGCCGAGGCCTTCGACGTGGCGAACTCTGGTCGTCCGGGTCCGGTTCTGGTTGATATCCCGAAAGACATTCAGTTAGCCAGTGGTACGCTGGAGCCCTATTTCACCACCGTCGAAAACGCAGTAGCTTTCCCACATGCTGAGATTGAACAAGCCCGCAAGATGTTGGCTAAGGCACAGAAACCCGTACTGTACGTAGGTGGTGGCGTAGGGATGGCGCAGGCAGTTCCAGCGCTGCGTGAGTTTATTGCTGCAACGCATGTGCCGGTGGTTTGTACGTTGAAAGGCCTTGGCGCTGTGGATGCAGATTACCCGTACTATCTGGGTATGCTGGGCATGCATGGCACCAAAGCGGCAAACTTTGCGGTGCAGGAGTGCGATTTGCTGATCGCCGTCGGTGCGCGTTTTGATGACCGGGTGACTGGCAAGCTGAACACTTTCGCCCCCAATGCCAGCGTGATCCACATGGATATCGATCCGGCCGAGATGAACAAACTGCGCCTGGCACACGTTGCGCTGCAAGGCGATTTAAATACGCTGTTACCTGCATTGCAACAACCGCTGGCCATCAACGAATGGTGCCAGTATGCCGCCGACATGCGTGCAGAACATGCCTGGCGCTATGATCATCCGGGGGAGGCTATTTACGCTCCGCTGTTGTTAAAACAGCTGTCCGAAAGGAAACATAAAGATAGCGTGGTGACGACGGATGTTGGTCAGCATCAGATGTGGTCAGCACAACACATGACCTACACTCGCCCGGAGAACTTCATCACCTCCAGCGGCCTGGGGACGATGGGTTTTGGCTTACCTGCAGCAGTGGGGGCGCAGGTGGCCCGTCCGAATGATACGGTCATCTGTATCTCCGGTGACGGCTCCTTCATGATGAATGTGCAGGAGCTGGGCACCGTAAAACGCAAGCAGTTGCCACTGAAAATCGTCTTACTCGACAACCAGCGGTTAGGCATGGTGCGACAATGGCAGCAGCTGTTTTTCCAGGAACGCTATAGCGAAACTACCCTGACCGATAATCCCGATTTCCTTATGTTGGCCGGCGCCTTCGGCATCCCTGGCCAACACATCACCCGTAAAGACCAGGTTGAAGCGGCTCTCGACACCATGCTGAACAGTAATGGGCCATACCTGCTTCATGTCTCAATCGACGAACTTGAGAATGTCTGGCCTCTGGTACCTCCTGGTGCCAGTAACTCAGAAATGCTGGAGAAATCATCATGATGCAACATCAGGTCGCCGTTGAGGCTCGTTTCAATCCGGAAACGTTAGAACGTGTTTTGCGCGTGGTACGCCATCGTGGTTTTCAGGTGTGCTCCATGAATATGAATGCTGCCAGCGATGCGCAGAATATAAATATTGAATTGACCGTTGCCAGCCCACGGTCGGTCGACTTACTGTTTAGTCAGTTAAGTAAACTGGTCGATGTTGCACATGTTGCTATCTGCCAGAGCACAACCACATCACAACAAATTCGCGCCTGAGCGCAAAAGGAAGAGAAATGACGACGAAAAAAGCTGATTTCATTTGGTCTAATGGCGAGATGATTCGTTGGGAAGACGCGAAGGTTCACGTGATGTCCCATGCGCTGCACTACGGTACATCAGTATTTGAAGGTATCCGTTGCTATGATTCTCACAAAGGGCCGGTGGTGTTCCGTCATCGCGAGCACATGCAGCGTCTGCGTGATTCAGCCAAAATTTATCGTTTTCCGGTTTCTCAGAGCGTTGATGAGTTGATGGAAGCTTGCCGTGCGGTGATCCGTAAAAATAACCTGACCAGTGCGTACATCCGCCCGCTGGTGTTTGTTGGCGATGTCGGCATGGGCGTTAACCCACCGGCGGGATACACCACGGATGTGATCATTGCTGCGTTCCCGTGGGGGGCTTACCTGGGTGCTGATGCCCTGGATCAGGGGATCGACGCGATGGTTTCTTCCTGGAACCGTGTCGCACCCAACACCATTCCTACCGCCGCCAAGGCGGGTGGTAACTACCTGTCTTCACTGCTGGTGGGTAGCGAAGCGCGTCGTCATGGTTATCAGGAAGGTATTGCGCTGGATGTGAACGGCTACATCTCCGAAGGCGCGGGTGAAAACCTGTTTGAAGTTAAAGACGGCATTCTGTTTACTCCACCGTTTACCTCTTCCGCGCTACCGGGCATCACACGTGATGCGATTATCAAACTGGCGAAAGACCTCGATATCGAAGTGCGTGAACAGGTGCTGTCTCGTGAGTCGTTGTATCTGGCCGATGAAGTGTTCATGTCCGGTACGGCGGCAGAAATTACCCCGGTGCGCAGCGTTGACGGTATCCAGGTGGGTGAAGGCCGTTGTGGCCCGGTCACCAAGCGCATCCAGCAGACCTTCTTTGGCCTCTTCACCGGTGAAACGGAAGATAAATACGGCTGGTTGGATCAGGTTAATCACTAAGTATAAATTTGGGACGGCACGCACCGTCCCATTTAAATAGTCAGACGGGAGTAAATAAAGCATGCCTAAGTATCGTTCCGCCACAACAACACATGGCCGCAATATGGCGGGAGCCCGCGCGCTGTGGCGCGCCACCGGGATGACTGACGATGACTTCGGTAAGCCGATTATCGCCGTCGTAAACTCGTTTACCCAGTTCGTGCCGGGCCACGTGCATCTGCGCGATCTCGGTAAGCTGGTTGCCGAACAGATCGAAGCCTCCGGCGGCGTAGCCAAAGAGTTTAATACTATCGCCGTGGATGACGGTATCGCCATGGGCCACGGGGGCATGCTGTATTCCCTGCCGTCACGTGAGCTGATCGCCGATTCGGTGGAGTACATGGTGAACGCCCACTGCGCCGATGCGATGGTCTGTATCTCTAACTGCGACAAAATCACCCCGGGGATGTTAATGGCTTCCCTGCGCCTGAACATCCCGGTGATCTTTGTGTCCGGCGGCCCGATGGAAGCCGGTAAAACCAAACTCTCAGATCAGATAATCAAACTCGATCTGGTGGATGCGATGATTCAGGGTGCGGACCCGAAAGTCTCTGATTCGCAAAGCGATCAGATTGAGCGCTCCGCCTGTCCGACCTGTGGTTCCTGTTCGGGGATGTTCACCGCTAACTCGATGAACTGCCTGACTGAAGCGCTGGGCCTGTCGCAGCCGGGTAACGGTTCGCTGCTGGCCACCCACGCCGATCGTAAACAGCTGTTCCTCAATGCGGGTTCACGTATCGTTGAGCTGACCAAACGCTATTACGAACAGAATGATGATTCTGCGCTGCCGCGCAATATTGCCAACAAGGCGGCGTTTGAAAATGCCATGACCCTGGATATCGCCATGGGGGGGTCCACGAACACCGTTCTGCACCTGCTGGCGGCTGCACAGGAAGCCGAAATCGACTTCACCATGAGTGATATCGACAAGCTGTCCCGCAAAGTGCCGCAGCTGTGTAAAGTCGCGCCGAGCACCCAGAAATACCATATGGAAGATGTTCACCGCGCGGGCGGTGTGCTGGGGATTTTAGGCGAGTTGGATCGTGCCGAGTTATTGAATCGTGATGTGAAAAACGTGCTGGGGTTGACCCTGCCACAAACCCTGGATCGCTATGATGTCATGCTGACCCAGGATGAGGCGGTGAAAAACATGTTCCGCGCCGGCCCGGCTGGCGTTCGTACCACCCAGGCGTTCTCGCAGGATTGTCGCTGGGACACGCTGGATGACGATCGCGCTGAAGGCTGTATTCGCTCGCTGGAACACGCTTACAGCAAAGACGGCGGTCTGGCGGTACTGTACGGTAACTTTGCGGAAAACGGCTGTATCGTGAAAACCGCAGGCGTGGATGACAGCATCCTGAAATTCACCGGCCCGGCGAAAGTCTACGAAAGTCAGGATGATGCCGTTGAAGCTATCCTCGGTGGCAAAGTGGTTGCTGGTGATGTGGTGGTGATTCGCTACGAAGGACCGAAAGGCGGACCAGGGATGCAGGAAATGCTCTACCCAACTACCTTCCTGAAATCCATGGGGCTGGGTAAAGCCTGTGCCTTGATCACCGACGGTCGTTTCTCCGGCGGGACGTCAGGTCTGTCTATCGGTCACGTTTCTCCGGAAGCGGCGAGCGGCGGTAACATCGCGATTATTGAAGATGGCGACATGATTGCGATTGATATCCCGAATCGTGGCATTGAGCTGTTGTTGAGCGATGCGGAGATCGCGGCCCGTCGTGAAGCGCAGGATGCTCGCGGTGACAAAGCCTGGACGCCAAAAGATCGCCAGCGTCAGGTCTCCTTCGCGCTGCGTGCCTATGCCAGCCTGGCAACCAGCGCTGACAAAGGCGCGGTGCGCGATAAATCGAAGCTGGGGGGCTAATACCATGGCTGATTCACAACCCCTGTCCGGCTCTCCTGAGGGGGCAGAATATCTCAGGGCGGTGCTGCGTGCGCCGGTCTATGAAGCGGTGCAGGTTACGCCGCTGCAAAAAATGGAAAAACTCTCTTCGCGCCTCGATAACGTGGTCCTGGTGAAGCGCGAAGACCGACAGCCGGTACACAGTTTCAAGCTGCGCGGGGCCTACGCGATGATGGCGGGCCTGACTGAAGCGCAAAAAGCGCAGGGCGTGATCACCGCGTCGGCAGGAAACCATGCTCAGGGCGTGGCCTTCTCCTCTGCGCGCCTTGGGGTGAAGGCGCTGATCGTCATGCCAACGGCTACCGCGGATATCAAAGTCGATGCCGTTCGCAGTTTCGGTGGCGAAGTGCTGCTGCACGGTGCCAATTTTGATGAAGCGAAAGCCAAAGCGATTGAACTGGCACAGCAACAAGGTTTCACCTGGGTTCCGCCATTCGATCACCCGATGGTGATTGCCGGGCAGGGCACACTGGCGCTTGAGCTGCTGCAGCAGGATGCGCATCTCGATCGGATATTTGTTCCGGTTGGCGGCGGCGGTCTGGCGGCGGGTGTGGCGGTGCTGATTAAACAGCTGATGCCACAAATCAAAGTTATTGCCGTGGAAGCCGAAGACTCAGCCTGCCTGAAGGCGGCACTGGATGCGGGCCACCCGGTCGATCTGCCGCGCGTAGGCCTGTTTGCTGAAGGCGTGGCGGTGAAACGCATCGGTGATGAAACCTTCCGCCTGTGTCAGGAATACCTCGACGACATTATCACCGTTGATAGCGATGCAATCTGCGCGGCGATGAAAGACTTGTTCGAAGACGTGCGTGCGGTGGCGGAGCCGTCTGGTGCACTGGCGCTGGCGGGGATGAAAAAATACATCGCCCAGCACAATATTCGTGGTGAACGTCTGGCGCACGTGCTGTCCGGTGCCAACGTCAATTTCCACGGCCTGCGCTATGTGTCTGAACGCTGCGAGCTGGGTGAACAACGTGAAGCGCTGCTGGCGGTGACAATCCCGGAAGAAAAGGGGAGTTTCCTGAAATTCTGCCAGCTGTTGGGTGGACGTTCGGTGACCGAATTTAACTACCGGTTTGCCGATGCGAAAGATGCCTGCATTTTTGTCGGCGTACGCCTGAGCCGCGGTCTGGAAGAGCGCAAAGAAATCCTCCAGTTGCTTAGCGACGGCGGTTACAGCGTGGTGGATCTGTCCGATGATGAAATGGCCAAGCTACACGTGCGCTATATGGTCGGTGGACGCCCCTCGAAACCGCTACAGGAACGTCTTTACAGCTTTGAGTTCCCCGAGTCGCCAGGGGCGCTGCTGAAATTCCTGCATACCTTAGGGACCCACTGGAATATCTCGTTGTTCCATTATCGCAGTCACGGCACCGACTATGGTCGCGTGCTGGCGGCGTTTGAATTGGGCGATCATGAGCCGGATTTTGAAACGCGGATCAACGAACTGGGCTACGACTGCCATGATGAGAGTCATAACCCGGCGTTCAGGTTCTTTCTGGCAGGGTAGGCCGGATAAGGCGCTTGTGCCGCCATCCGGCATTAGTGGCCAGGCAGCAAGCTCCAGAATGCCTCAATCAGCGGCTCATGCAGCCGCTTTTTTTGTACGCAAACGCCCAGCTCAAACGGCGTTTTCTCGTCGCTACGTTCTAAAATCATCACGCGGTTACGCACCGGCTCCGGACTGTTTTCCAGCACCACTTCCGGCAGCAGAGCCACGCCGCAGCCCAGCGCCACCATCGAGACCATCGCCTCGTGACCGCCGACCGTGGCATAGATTGATGGATTACTGATTTTATGACGGCGGAACCACAGCTCAATGCGGCGGCGTACCGGGCCCTGGTCGGCCATGATAAACGGCACAGTGGACCAGTCGGGATCATCGATGGACACCTGATTGCGTACCGGACACGGCAATGCCGGAGCAATTAACACCACCGCCAGATTTTCCAGCATAGAGAATGCCACCGCACCAGGCAGGGTTTCCGGTTTCCCGGCTATTGCCAGATCCGCTTCTCCGGTGACCACTTTTTCCATCGCATCGGCGGCATCGCCGGTAGACAGTTTAATTTCGACCGACGGGTGTTCTGCGCGAAAGCGATCAAGGATTGGCGGCAGATGGCTGTAGGCGGCGGTGACCGAACAGAAGATATGCAGCTCGCCCGACAGCGAGGGTCCCTGCTGATCGAGGGTGTGGCGCAGTTGCTGATACTGCAATAACGTCTGCTGGGCAAAAATGCGCAGCTCTTCGCCCGCTTCGGTCAGCGTGACCGTGCGGTTATCCCGCACGAACAGCGCCTGGCCAAGATCCTCTTCGAGTCGCTGAATCTGCCGGGAAAGCGTGGAGGGGCTGACGTGCATCGCCCGCGCGCTGCGGCCAAAGTGGCGGCTTTCCGCCAGGTGCAGGAAGGTTTTTAGATCGCGTAAATCCACGGCTCGCACTCCACGATTTTACATTGCATAAATTGCAACGTGACGTTGTGAATATATCAATTTCCGCAATAAATTTCCTGTCATATAGTGGGTTCATTCTCGCAAAAGCGAACCGAACAATAAGACACACAACATCATGGAGTACACCATCATGGCTAACTACTTTAATACACTGAACCTGCGCCAGCAGCTGGCACAGCTGGGTAAATGTCGCTTTATGAGCCGCGATGAATTCGCCGATGGCGCGAGCTACCTTCAGGGTAAAAAAGTGGTCATCATCGGCTGTGGTGCTCAGGGTCTGAACCAAGGCCTGAACATGCGTGACTCCGGTCTGGATATCGCCTACGCACTGCGTAAAGAGGCGATTGCTGAGAAGCGCGCTTCATGGCGTAAAGCGACCGAAAACGGCTTTAAAGTCGGTACCTACGAAGAGCTGGTTCCGCAGGCTGACCTGGTGGTTAACCTGACGCCAGACAAACAGCACTCCGACGTGGTGCGTTCCGTACAGCCGCTGATGAAAGACGGCGCGGCGCTGGGCTATTCCCACGGTTTCAACATCGTGGAAGTGGGCGAACAGATCCGTAAAGACATTACCGTCGTGATGGTTGCGCCGAAGTGCCCGGGTACCGAAGTGCGTGAAGAGTACAAACGAGGTTTCGGTGTACCGACGCTTATCGCGGTTCACCCGGAAAACGATCCGAAAGGCGAAGGCATGGCAATTGCTAAAGCCTGGGCAGCCGCAACCGGCGGTCACCGTGCGGGTGTGCTGGAATCCTCTTTCGTCGCGGAAGTGAAATCTGACCTGATGGGCGAGCAGACTATCCTGTGCGGTATGCTGCAGGCCGGTTCTCTGCTGTGCTTCGACAAGCTGGTGGAAGAAGGAACTGATCCGGCATACGCGGAAAAACTGATTCAGTTCGGCTGGGAAACCATCACCGAAGCGCTGAAGCAGGGCGGCATCACCCTGATGATGGACCGTCTGTCTAACCCAGCAAAGCTGCGTGCTTACGCGCTGTCCGAACAGCTGAAAGAAATCATGGCGCCGCTGTTCCAGAAACATATGGACGACATCATCTCCGGCGAATTCTCTTCCGGCATGATGGCTGACTGGGCTAACGACGATAAGAAACTGCTGACCTGGCGTGAAGAGACCGGTAAAACCGCGTTCGAAACCGCCGCTCAGTTTGACGGTAAAATCGGCGAGCAGGAGTACTTCGATAAAGGCGTTCTGATGATCGCGATGGTGAAAGCGGGCGTTGAGCTGGCATTCGAAACCATGGTGGATTCCGGCATCATCGAAGAGTCGGCTTACTACGAATCACTGCATGAGCTGCCGCTGATTGCCAACACTATCGCCCGTAAGCGTCTGTATGAAATGAACGTGGTGATCTCCGATACCGCTGAGTACGGTAACTACCTGTTCTCTTACGCTTGCGTACCGCTGCTGAAAGAGTTCATGACCACGCTGCAAACTGGTGACCTGGGCAAAGCCATTGCTGAAGGTGCGGTAGATAATGCTCAGCTGCGTGACGTCAATGACGCTATTCGTAGCCATGCGATTGAAGAAGTTGGTCAGAAACTGCGCGGCTACATGACTGACATGAAGCGTATCGCCGTCGCAGGCTAATTCCCCGTCGTCTTTCAACTTGCTGATGCGTTGGCTACGTTCGTACACTCCAGTCACATAGTTATCTATGTGACTGGAGATGAACTTCCTTGCCGCCTTCCGCTAAGACGAAATGCATAGAAGAATGTCATATTTATAGAATTTAGTAGGCCTGATAAGCGAAGCGCTATCAGGCAAAAAAGCCCGGAGGTTTATACTCCGGGCTTTCTATTAGTTACGGTACAGCACTTTAATGATGTGGTAACCGAACTGGGTGTGCAGCGGGCCTGTTGGCTCCAGCACCGGGCAGGAGAAGACCACTTTATCAAACGCCGGAACCATCTGGCCCTGACGGAATTCACCCAGATGGCCGCCTTTCTTACCTGACGGGCAGGTGGAGTGTTTCTTCGCCAGCTTCTCGAAGTCGGCACCATTTTTAATTTGCTCCAGAAGATCCAGTGCCAGTTTCTCTTCTTTAACAAGGATATGCAGTGCTGCTGCTGTTTTTGCCATGATCGTGCCTTGAGTGGGGTGGTTGAGGCTGGCTATACTACCATGCTCTAAATCTCCCCTCCCGACTTTCATTGAGTGATCTTTATGCGTTTAAACCCCGGACAACAACAAGCCGTCGAATTCGTCACCGGACCCTGCCTGGTGCTGGCGGGTGCTGGCTCCGGCAAAACCCGCGTGATCACCAACAAAATTGCGCACCTAATCCGCGTTTGCGGCTATCAGGCACGGCATATTGCGGCGGTGACCTTTACCAACAAGGCCGCGCGTGAGATGAAAGAGCGTGTGGCGCAGACGCTGGGCCGTAAAGAGGCGCGCGGGCTGATGATCTCCACCTTCCACACCCTGGGGCTGGACATTATCAAGCGTGAATACGCAGCGCTGGGCATGAAGTCGAACTTTTCATTGTTCGATGACACCGACCAGGTGGCGTTGCTGAAGGAATTGACCGAAGGGCTCATCGAAGACGATAAGTTGATCCTCCAGCAGCTGATCTCGACGATCTCCAACTGGAAAAATGATCTGATGACGCCCTCACAGGCGGCAGCCAGCGCCAAAGGCGAGCGCGATCGTATTTTTGCCCACTGCTACGGTTTGTACGACGCGCACATGAAAGCGTGTAACGTCCTCGATTTTGACGATCTGATTTTGCTGCCTACGCTGCTGCTTCAGCGCAATGAAGAGGTCCGTGAACGCTGGCAGAACAAGATTCGTTATCTGCTGGTGGATGAATATCAGGATACCAACACCAGCCAGTACGAGCTGGTAAAACTGCTGGTGGGTAGCCGTGCGCGCTTTACCGTGGTGGGCGATGACGACCAGTCTATCTATTCCTGGCGCGGTGCACGTCCGCAAAACCTGGTGCTGCTGAGCAAAGATTTCCCGGCGTTGCAGGTGGTTAAGCTGGAACAGAACTACCGTTCTTCCGGACGTATCCTGAAAGCGGCAAACATCCTCATTGCCAACAACCCACATGTTTTTGAAAAACGACTTTTTTCCGAGCTGGGTTACGGTGTCGAACTTAAGGTATTAAGCGCCAATAACGAAGAACATGAAGCAGAGCGCGTGACCGGCGAACTGATTGCCCACCACTTTGTTAACAAGACGCAGTATAAAGATTACGCGATTCTGTACCGCGGTAATCATCAGTCGCGGGTGTTCGAAAAATTCCTGATGCAGAACCGCATCCCGTACAAAATTTCTGGCGGCACGTCGTTTTTCTCCCGTCCGGAGATTAAAGATCTGCTGGCCTATCTGCGGGTACTGAGTAACCCGGATGATGACAGCGCATTTCTGCGTATTGTGAATACGCCAAAACGTGAAATTGGTCCAGCGACGCTGCAAAAACTGGGCGAGTGGGCGATGACGCGTAATAAAAGCCTGTTTACCGCCAGCTTTGATATGGGGCTTAGCCAGACGCTAACCGGGCGCGGCTATGAGTCGCTGACCCGCTTTACACAGTGGTTGGGTGAAATTCAGCGCCTGGCCGAGCGTGACCCGATTGCGGCTGTGCGCGATCTGATCCACGGCATTGACTACGAATCGTGGCTCTATGAAACCTCACCCAGCCCGAAAGCTGCCGAAATGCGTATGAAAAACGTCAATACACTCTTCAGTTGGATGACGGAAATGCTGGAAGGTAGTGATATTGATGAACCGATGACGCTGACCCAGGTTGTTACCCGCTTTACCCTGCGCGACATGATGGAACGTGGCGAGAGTGAAGAAGAGTTGGATCAGGTACAACTCATGACGTTACATGCCTCCAAAGGGCTGGAGTTCCCGTACGTGTTTATGGTGGGCATGGAAGAAGGCTTTTTGCCACATCAGAGCAGCATTGATGAAGATAACATCGATGAAGAACGTCGTCTGGCCTATGTTGGCATCACTCGCGCGCAGAAAGAACTGATTTTTACACTGTGTAAAGAGCGTCGTCAGTACGGTGAACTGGTGCGTCCGGAGCCGAGTCGTTTTCTGCTGGAATTACCGCAGGACGATATTATCTGGGAGAAGGAGCGAAAAGTGGTCAGCGCTGAGGAGCGGATGCAGAAAGGGCAAGCCAGCATCGCGAATATTCGGGCAATGATGGCGAAAGCAAAAGAGAAGTAGGTTTTTGTAGGCCGGATAAGCGTAGGCTATCCGGCAATACTTGAGGGTTAGTGCACTTCTAAAGGCCAATGGACATAGCTTTGCCACTGGCTTTCCTGATCGATAAGCTCTTTACCCAGCGGATGATGCACCAGCCAGCCTTCAGGCAGCGTTATCGTAAGATGTTCATTCTTTGCTTCGAGATGAATTTCCGGTACTAAATCGTCCCGGCGACGGCTGGCAAAAATGATCGCCAGACGGAGCAAACGGCAAAGATGTTCCGCAATACGCGGCGGCACCGCGTTTTGCTGGTGGAGCGAAGAGAGATCGACCGGGTTGGTTTGGTTGAGTAACAGCGTGGCTAACAGTTTTTTCTGTGCGGGGGTAAATCCCGGAAGATCGAGATTGCGCACCAGATAGGCCGCATGCTGCGGCGCTTGCTTAAAATCGACGCTAAGTCCAATTTCATGCAACTGACAGGCACTAATCAGTAGTTCGCGGCTGATAGCTTCCAAATGCCACTTTTTCTCTACTTGATCGAGGAATTTGCTTGCCAGATTAGCGACACGATGCGCCTGATCGGTATCGACCATAAATCGACGCTGAATATTTCTCAACGTGCGACTGCGAATGTCCTGGTCCACGGCCAGATGCAGCATGCCATAGACCAGACCTTCACGTAATGCGCCGCCAGCAAGGGTCATACACTGGATATTGAGTTCAGTGAAAATGGCGATCAGGATTGCCAGTCCGCTGGGGAACACCAGCGCACGTTCCAGCGTTAACCCTTCGATTTCCAGCTCTTCAAGACGTCCGCAATGAATGGCGCGCTGCTTTAATTGCTGAAGTTTTGCCAGCGTAATGCGCTCGTCCATGCCCTGCGCCATCATGATTTCCTGCAGTGCCTGTACGGTGCCAGAAGCCCCGACACACACTTTCCAGCCGTGAAAACGTAGATTGTCAGCGACAGGACGCAAGACTTCACGCGCCGCCTTCTCTGCCTCGTCAAAGTTTTCCTGCGCCAGATTTCGATCGGTAAAGTACCGTTCGAGCCACGTGACGCAGCCCATCGACAGGCTAAACAAGGAGGTGGTTTGTGCACCTGAGCCGGTGACCAGTTCGGTACTGGCTCCGCCGATATCGACGACCAGACGCTGATCGGCACCGCCGGTGGTGTGGGCAACCCCCTGATAAATAAGCCGGGCTTCTTCTTCACCGCTAATAACCTGAACGGTACAGCCGAGGATCTCTTGCGCTTTGGCAATAAAAATGTCGGCATTGGTGGCGATACGCAGTGTTGCCGTGGCAACCACGCGAATTTGTGGCTGAGGAATATCCTGCAGGCGCTCTGCAAACAGCCGTAGACACTGCCAACCGCGCTCCATGGCTTCAGCAGAGAGCGCATTATCACTATTCAGGCCAGCGGCCAGACGCACTTTGCGTTTAATCCGCGTGAGCGTCTGGATGCTTCCCGCTACCTCGCGTACAACCAGCATATGAAAACTATTGGAGCCGAGATCGATTGCTGCATACAACGAGGTAGAATTCATACACTTCATCCTTCAACCTGTATCTGTGTTGGCTGCGTTTTCTCACCGCCTTGATACAGGCTGAATGATTTTGTGTATGGCATAACGTTTCTTAACCTGAACGACGACGATTACGCGGAGCACCACCGGTGCGGCGTGGGCCATTGCCAGGGCGCGTTCGCGTCAGGCGAAGCGGCTTCGGCAAATCGGTCATCAGTGCATCCGGGTTATACTTGCTGACCGGAATCGAATGGCCGATATAGGTCTCGATGGCAGGTAAATTCAACGCGTACTCTTCACAGGCCAGGCTGATGGAGTGTCCGCTTGCGCCTGCACGGCCGGTACGGCCAATACGGTGTACGTAGTCTTCGCAGTCGTCCGGCAGGTCATAGTTAAATACATGCGTAACAGCCGGAATATGCAGACCACGCGCGGCAACGTCGGTTGCAACCAGAATGTCGAGATCGCCACGGGTGAACTCTTCCAGAATGCGCAGACGTTTTTTCTGTGCCACGTCACCGGTCAGCAGACCGACGCGATGGCCGTCAGCGGCAAGGCTGCCCCAAATATCTTCGCAACGGTGCTTGGTGTTTGCAAAAACAATGGCGCGATCTGGCCACTCTTCTTCGATCAGCGTTTGCAGTAAACGCATTTTCTCTTCGTTTGAAGGATAGAAGAGCTCTTCTTTGATACGGTGGCCCGTCTTCTGTTCCGGTTCGACTTCTACGTACTCGGCGTTGTTCATTTGTTCGAATGCCAGTTCGCGAACGCGGTATGAGAGGGTCGCGGAAAACAGCATATTCAGACGCTGGTTGGTTGGCGGCATCCGACGGAACAGCCAGCGGATATCTTTAATAAAGCCCAGATCGTACATGCGATCGGCTTCATCCAGTACCACGACCTGAATGGCACCCAGGTTGATGTGGTTCTGTTTTGCGTAGTCAATGAGACGGCCCGTGGTGCCGATAAGGATATCGACGCCGCTTTCCAGCACTTTCAGCTGTTTGTCGTAACCGTCGCCGCCATAAGCCAGGCCTAATTTCAGACCGGTAGTTTGCGCCAGCGGTTCCGCATCGGCATGGATCTGCACGGCTAACTCACGCGTTGGCGCCATAATTAGCGCACGCGGTTGGTTCACCTTGCGATCGGCAATCGCGGGATGAGAGAGAAGATAATGAAACGTTGACGTCAGAAACGCCATCGTTTTCCCGGTTCCGGTTTGCGCCTGTCCTGCGACATCACGACCTGCCAGCGTTAGCGGGAGGGCCAGTGCCTGAATGGGCGTGCAATTATGAAACCCTTTATTTTCAAGGGCTTCTATCACCTGTGGGTGCAGTGCGAAGTCGGAAAACTTCTGTTCTGTTAAATGTGTTTTGCTCATAGTGTGGTAGAATATCAGCTTACTATTGCTTTACGAAAGCGTATACGGTGAAATAAAGTCAACCTTTAGTTGGTTAATGCTACACCAACACACCAGGCTTTTTCCTGTGGAGTTATTATGAGCGATAAAATTATTCACCTGACAGACGACAGTTTTGACACGGATGTACTCAAAGCGGACGGAGCTATCCTCGTTGATTTCTGGGCAGAGTGGTGCGGTCCGTGCAAAATGATCGCTCCAATTCTGGATGAAATCGCTGACGAGTATCAGGGTAAATTGACGGTTGCGAAACTGAACATTGACCAAAACCCAGGCACCGCACCGAAATATGGTATACGTGGTATCCCGACCCTGCTGCTGTTTAAAAACGGCGAAGTTGCGGCGACAAAAGTCGGCGCACTGTCCAAAGGTCAGCTAAAAGAGTTCCTCGACGCTAACCTGGCGTAAGATGGAATTATCAAGTTCGGGCGACCTGATTCCAAAATTCTTCGGATGACTGGACGCCCGACTTGAGTCGTGCTAAGTTAGTGTTGACTTCGTATTAAACATACCTTATTAAGTTTGAATCTTGTTTATCCAATGCTTCCCGTTGTTTCTCGCGCGAGAAGTGGACAGATTCCTGGCTTGTCGCTCAATCCGTCTTGTCGTTTCAGTTCTGCGTACTTTCCTGTGACCAGACAGCGAACAGACATGAGTCGATGGCCGTAAACAGGCATGGATGACCCTGCCATACCATTCACAACATTAAGTTCGAGATTTACCCCAAGTTTAAGAACTCACACCATTATGAATCTTACCGAATTAAAGAATACGCCGGTTTCTGAGCTGATCACTCTCGGCGAAAATATGGGCCTGGAAAACCTGGCTCGTATGCGCAAGCAGGACATTATTTTTGCCATCCTGAAGCAGCACGCAAAGAGTGGCGAAGATATCTTTGGTGACGGTGTGCTGGAGATATTGCAGGATGGATTTGGTTTCCTTCGTTCTGGAGACAGTTCCTACCTCGCAGGCCCAGACGACATCTACGTATCCCCTAGCCAAATCCGCCGTTTCAACCTCCGCACTGGTGACACCATTTCCGGTAAGATTCGTCCTCCTAAAGAGGGTGAGCGTTACTTTGCATTGTTGAAAGTTAACGAAGTTAACTACGACAAGCCGGAAAACGCGCGTAATAAGATTCTGTTCGAGAACTTAACCCCGCTGCACGCAAACTCACGTCTGCGTATGGAACGTGGTAACGGTTCTACAGAAGACTTAACGGCTCGTGTCCTGGATCTGGCGTCTCCGATCGGTCGCGGCCAACGTGGTCTGATTGTGGCACCACCGAAAGCCGGTAAAACCATGCTGCTGCAGAACATTGCACAGAGCATCGCGTACAACCACCCAGACTGCGTGTTGATGGTACTGCTGATCGACGAACGTCCGGAAGAAGTGACTGAGATGCAGCGTCTGGTTAAAGGTGAAGTGATTGCTTCCACCTTTGACGAACCCGCATCTCGCCACGTTCAGGTTGCGGAAATGGTTATCGAGAAAGCGAAACGTCTGGTTGAGCACAAGAAAGACGTTATCATCCTGCTTGATTCCATCACCCGTCTGGCGCGTGCCTACAACACTGTGGTACCGGCTTCCGGTAAAGTGTTGACTGGTGGTGTTGATGCCAACGCCCTGCACCGTCCGAAGCGTTTCTTCGGTGCGGCACGTAACGTGGAAGAGGGCGGCAGCCTGACCATCATCGCGACTGCGCTGGTCGATACCGGCTCTAAAATGGATGAAGTTATCTATGAAGAGTTTAAAGGTACCGGCAACATGGAACTGCACCTCTCGCGTAAGATTGCTGAAAAACGCGTCTTCCCGGCTATCGACTACAACCGTTCCGGTACCCGTAAAGAAGAGCTGCTCACCACTCAGGAAGAGCTGCAGAAAATGTGGATCCTGCGCAAAATCATTCATCCGATGGGTGAAATCGACGCGATGGAATTCCTCATTAACAAGCTGGCGATGACCAAGACCAACGACGACTTCTTCGATATGATGAAGCGCTCTTAAGTCGGGCATCCTCTGAAAACGCCACGTTTTACGTGGCGTTTTGCTTTTATGCCTGTAATCTTAACGACACAATAACGATAATACGGTATTACTACCGTTTGGTTGAAAAAGATTCGTAATTTTTGTCTTGTGGTTGATAATTAAACAGAACCGCCTGATGTGACGTTGGGTTTCCCTTCTGAATAAAGGTCTTCATGGTTATACTTCCGCTAATAATTTTCTCTGAGAGCATGCATTGTGAATTTACTGACAGTCGGCACTGATCTCATCAGTATTTTTCTATTCACAACACTGTTTCTTTTTTTTGCGCGCAAGGTGGCAAAAAAGGTCGGTTTAGTGGATAAGCCCAACTTCCGTAAACGTCACCAGGGACTGATTCCGTTAGTTGGGGGCATTTCGGTTTACGCCGGTATTTGCTTTACGTTTATCATCGCCGATTATTACATCCCACACGCTTCTCTCTACCTCGCCTGTGCAGGGGTGCTGGTTTTTGTGGGTGCGCTGGACGACCGTTTTGATATCAGTGTAAAAATTCGCGCCACCATCCAGGCCGCGATTGGTATCATTATGATGGTTGTAGGCAAACTCTATCTTCTTAGTCTAGGGTATATTTTTGGCCCCTGGGAGATGGTACTTGGCCCGTTCGGCTATTTACTGACGCTGTTTGCTGTCTGGGCTGCAATTAATGCCTTCAATATGGTTGATGGTATTGATGGCCTGTTAGGCGGATTGTCCTGCGTTTCCTTTGCCGCGATGGGCCTGATCCTCTGGTTTGACGGACAAACCAGCCTGGCCATCTGGTGCTTCGCGATGATCGCCGCCATCCTGCCGTATATTCTTCTGAATCTGGGTATTCTTGGGCGCCGGTATAAAGTTTTTATGGGCGATGCGGGCAGTACGCTGATTGGCTTCACTATCATTTGGATCCTGTTGGAAACTACGCAGGGTCAAACCCATCCTATTAGCCCGGTTACTGCGCTGTGGATTATCGCCATTCCTCTGATGGATATGGTGGCTATCATGTATCGTCGTTTGCGAAAAGGCATGAGTCCTTTTTCTGCGGATCGCCAGCACATTCATCATTTAGTGATGCGAGCAGGGTTTACTTCCCGACAGGCCTTTGTTCTGATTACGCTGGCCGCGGCAATTTTGGCTTCTATCGGCGTACTGGCTGAATATTTTCGTTTAGTGCCAGAGTGGGTCATGCTGGTACTTTTTTTATTAGCATTCGGCCTCTACGGTTACTGTATCAAGCGTGCCTGGAAAGTCGCGAGATTTATCAAGCGTGTGAAGCGTAGATTGCGAAGAATTCGTAAAAGCAAACCAAACTTAACCAAGTAAATGAGGATGCGATGACACAGCCATTACCGGGAGAGCGTGCCGTGAACACTGAAAATGAACTGGACATCCGTGGGTTGTTTCGGACCTTATGGGCAGGGAAGGTGTGGATTGTCGGTATGGCCCTCGTCTTTGCGCTTGTTGCTCTCGCCTATACGTTTTTTGCGCGTCAGGAGTGGAGTGCGACCGCCATTTCTGACCGACCTACGGTGAATATGTTGGGGGGCTATTACTCTCAGCAGCAGTTTTTACGTAACCTGGATATTAAGGCTAGCCTGGCATCCACGGATCAACCGTCGGTGATGGACGAAGCGTATAAAGAATTTGTCATGCAGGTTGCCTCGTGGGATACGCGCCGTGAATTTTGGCAGCAGACCGATTACTTTAAGCAACGGATGGTCGGCAACAGTAAAGCCGATGCGGCATTGTTGGATGAGCTGATTAATAACATTCAGTTTATGCCTGGTGATGCACAGCGCAACACTAATGACAGCGTGAAGCTGATTGCGGAAACGGCGCCAGATGCCAACAACCTGCTGCGCCAGTATGTGGCATTTGCCAGCCAGCGTGCAGCACGCCATCTGAACGATGAGTTAAAAGGCGCGTGGGCTGCGCGCACGGTACAGATGAAAGCGCAGGTTAAACGCCAGGAAGAGGTGGCGAAATCACTCTTTTCTCGTCGCGCTCACAACATTGAACAAGCGCTCAAAATAGCCGAGCAACATAATATTTCTCGCACTTCAACCGATGTACCTGCGGATGAATTACCGGACTCTGAGCTGTTTTTGCTCGGACGTCCTATGCTGCAGGCGCGACTCGAAAACTTGCAGGCCGTTGGTCCAGAGTTCGATCTGGATTATTTCCAAAACAGAGCCATGCTCAATACGCTGAACGTCGGTCCTACTCTGGACCCACGTTTTCAGACCTATCGTTATTTGCGGACGCCGGAAGAACCGGTAAAACGTGATAGCCCGCGCCGTGCCTTCCTGATGATTATGTGGGGCATTGTCGGGGCCTTGATCGGTGCCGGTGTCGCGTTAACCCGTCGCCGCTCGATTTAGCAATACCGTTGCAGTGAGGGGCTGGGCCCTCGCTGCCAATCCGAAGAGAATCGATGTGAAAGTACTGACTGTATTTGGCACGCGACCGGAGGCCATCAAGATGGCACCTCTGGTTCATGCGCTGGCAAAAGATCCTGATTTTGAGGCGAAAGTTTGCGTCACAGCGCAGCATCGGGAGATGCTTGATCAGGTGTTGAACCTCTTTTCCATTGTGCCTGACTACGATCTCAATATTATGCAGCCCGGTCAGGGACTCACCGAAATTACCTGCCGAATCCTTGAAGGGTTAAAGCCGATTCTGGCTGAGTTTAAACCGGATGTCGTACTGGTACATGGTGATACGACAACGACCATTGCCACCAGTCTGGCCGCGTTTTATCAGCGTATTCCTGTCGGACATGTTGAGGCCGGGTTGCGAACCGGCGATCTCTATTCTCCGTGGCCGGAAGAGGCAAACCGCACGCTGACCGGGCGTCTGGCGATGTATCATTTTGCACCTACGGAAAACTCGCGGCAGAACTTGTTACGCGAAAACATTGCCGATAACCGCATTTTTGTCACCGGCAATACGGTGATTGATGCGTTGATCTGGGTTCGCGATCGCGTACTGGCGAGCGATGAACTGCGGGCCGAACTGGCCGAGCATTATCCTTTCCTGAGCGCGGATAAAAAGATGATCCTGGTGACCGGTCATCGTCGGGAAAGCTTTGGTCGCGGTTTTGAGCAAATCTGCCATGCGCTGGCAGAAATTGCAGCGGCGAATCAGGATGTGCAGATTGTCTACCCGGTGCACCTGAACCCTAACGTCAGCGAACCGGTTAATCGCATCCTGGGTCACGTTGACAATGTGATTTTGATCGAGCCGCAGGAGTACCTGCCGTTTGTCTGGCTGATGAACCACGCCTGGCTGATCCTGACCGATTCTGGCGGTATTCAGGAAGAAGCCCCATCACTGGGTAAGCCAGTGCTGGTGATGCGCGAAACGACGGAGCGCCCGGAGGCCATTACTGCAGGCACGGTGCGGCTGGTGGGGACAGATCCGCAGCGTATTGTGGAAGAAGTCACGCGTTTGCTGCATGACGAAGATGAATATCAGACCATGAGCCGAGCCCATAATCCGTATGGCGATGGGCAAGCGTGTGGTCGCATTTTAGACGCGTTAAAAAACAATCGGATATCGCTATGAGTTTTACGACCATTTCTGTCATTGGGCTGGGTTATATCGGGCTGCCAACCGCAGCTGCTTTTGCTTCCCGTCAAAAACACGTGATTGGCGTAGATGTTAATCAGCATGCGGTGGACACCATTAACCGTGGTGAGATCCATATCGTTGAACCCGACCTCGGTGCGGTGGTGAAAACCGCTGTAGAAGAGGGGTATCTTCGGGCGACCACCAAACCCACGGAAGCGGATGCGTATTTAATCGCTGTGCCTACCCCGTTCAAAGGGGAGCATGAACCCGATATGGTGTACGTCGAAGCGGCGGCGAAGTCAGTGGCACCGGTGCTTAAAAAAGGCGCGCTGGTGATCCTCGAGTCAACGTCACCCGTCGGGGCGACCGAGCAGATGGCCGCATGGCTTGCCGAAATTCGGCCTGATCTGACGTTCCCGCAACAGGCTGGGGAACAGGCAGACGTCAATATTGCCTATTGTCCAGAGCGCGTGCTGCCGGGCCAGGTGATGGTCGAGCTGATTAAAAACGATCGCGTGATTGGCGGGATGACGCCCGTCTGTTCCGCGCGCGCCAGCGAGCTGTACAACATCTTCCTTGAAGGTGAATGTGTGGTGACTAACGCCCGCACGGCGGAAATGTGTAAACTTACTGAAAATAGCTTCCGCGACGTGAATATCGCCTTTGCCAATGAACTGTCGCTGATTTGCGCCGAACAGGAGATTAACGTCTGGGAACTGATTCGCCTGGCGAACCGACACCCGCGCGTCAATATCCTGCAACCTGGCCCCGGCGTTGGCGGTCACTGTATTGCAGTCGATCCATGGTTTATTGTGGCGCAGAACCCGCAGCAGGCGAAATTGATCCGCACCGCCCGTGAAGTCAATGATGGCAAACCTCACTGGGTTGTTGATCGGGTAAAAGCCGCCGTAGCGGATTGTCTGGCGAAGACGAACAAACGCGCCAGCGAGGTGAAAATTGCCTGTTTTGGCCTGGCATTTAAACCGAATATTGACGATTTACGTGAAAGCCCGGCGATGGGTATCGCGCTGAGTATCGCCCAGTGGCACGGCGGTGAAACGCTGGTGGTGGAACCGAATGTTCATCAACTGCCAAAAAAACTGGATGGCCTGTGTACGTTGGCGAAACTGGACGACGCACTGGTAAGCGCTGATGTGCTGGTGATGCTGGTCGACCATAATGAATTTAAAGCGATTAAAGGCGATGCGGTACACCAGCAGTACGTGGTTGATACCAAAGGAGTCTGGCGATAATGAAACGAATTCTGGTCACCGGTGGCGCCGGATTTATCGGCTCCGCGGTTGTACGGCATATCATTAACGAGACGCAGGATGCTGTGGTGGTGGTCGATAAACTGACCTATGCCGGCAACCTGATGTCGCTAACGCCGGTCGCACAGAATGACCGTTTTGCCTTTGAGAAAGTTGATATCTGCGATCGGGCTGCGCTTGACGCTGTCTTTCAACAGTATCAGCCAGACTGCGTCATGCACCTGGCGGCGGAAAGCCACGTTGATCGTTCCATTGATGGTCCGGCTGCGTTTATCGAAACCAATATTGTGGGTACCTACACCCTGCTGGAAGCGGCGCGCGCTTACTGGAACGTATTAACCGATGAGAAAAAATCGGCGTTTCGTTTCCATCATATT
This sequence comes from Citrobacter sp. wls829, assembly GCF_005280825.1. NCBI lineage: Bacteria > Pseudomonadati > Pseudomonadota > Gammaproteobacteria > Enterobacterales > Enterobacteriaceae > Citrobacter > Citrobacter sp. wls829. The sequence continues at coordinate 57,305 of NZ_SZWP01000077.1, read as the reverse complement.
TCGACCGATGAAGTGTATGGCGATCTCCATTCTACGGATGATTTTTTCACTGAAACCACGCCGTATGCACCAAGCAGCCCTTATTCCGCATCGAAAGCCAGTAGCGACCATCTGGTCTGTGCCTGGCTACGTACGTACGGTTTACCTACGCTGATTACCAACTGCTCCAACAACTACGGCCCGTACCACTTCCCGGAAAAGCTGATCCCACTGACGATTCTTAACGCGTTGGCGGGCAAACCGCTGCCGGTATACGGCAACGGGCAGCAGATCCGCGACTGGCTGTACGTGGAGGATCATGCCCGCGCGTTGTATTGCGTAGCGACCACCGGGGCCGTGGGGGAAACATATAACATCGGCGGGCACAACGAGCGTAAGAATCTGGACGTAGTCGAGACGATTTGCTGTCTGCTGGAAGAACTGGCCCCCAACAAGCCACAGGGCCTTGCGCAGTACCGCTCACTGATCACCTTTGTTGACGATCGTCCTGGCCACGATCAACGTTACGCCATTGATGCGTCGAAGATTGCACGTGAACTTGGCTGGATGCCGCAGGAAACGTTTGAGAGCGGCATGCGCAAAACCGTGCAATGGTATCTGGCGAATGAGGCGTGGTGGAAGCCCGTGCAGGATGGCAGCTACCAGGGTGAACGTTTAGGTCTGAAGGGTTAATTTCCGGAGGAGGTACGCATGAAAGGTATCATTTTGGCGGGAGGTTCGGGTTCTCGCCTGCACCCCATTACGCGTGGCGTATCGAAACAGCTATTACCGATTTACGACAAGCCGATGATTTACTACCCGCTATCGGTGCTGATGTTGGCGGGGATCCGTGAAATCCTGATTATCACCACGCCGGAAGATAAAGGCTATTTCCAGCGTTTGCTGGGCGATGGCTCTGAGTTTGGCATTGAGTTGCACTATGCCGAGCAGCCAAGCCCGGACGGACTGGCGCAGGCGTTTATCATCGGCGAAACGTTCCTTAACGGTGAGCCTTCCTGTCTGGTTTTAGGTGACAACATCTTCTTTGGGCAGGGATTTAGTCCAAAACTGCGCCACGTTGCTGCCCGAACGGAAGGGGCGACGGTATTTGGCTATCAGGTTATGGATCCTGAGCGTTTCGGCGTGGTGGAATTTGACGACAATTTCCGCGCCGTCTCGCTGGAAGAGAAGCCGAAAGAACCGAAATCTAACTGGGCGGTGACGGGACTCTATTTCTACGACAGTAAGGTGGTGGAGTACGCAAAACGCGTGAAGCCTTCCGAGCGTGGAGAGCTGGAGATTACCTCCATCAACCAGATGTATCTTGACGCGGGTAACCTGACGGTGGAACTGCTCGGCCGTGGTTTTGCCTGGCTGGATACCGGTACGCATGACAGCCTGATTGAAGCGAGTATGTTCGTACAGACGGTTGAGAAACGTCAGGGCTTTAAAATTGCCTGCCTGGAAGAAATCGCCTGGCGCAACGGCTGGCTGGATGATGAAGGCGTGAAGCGTGCCGCCAGTTCTCTGGCTAAAACCGGTTATGGTCAATATCTGCTGGAGCTACTCCGTGCTCGTCCGCGGCAGTATTGAGCCGCTGAATTGGGAGAATACGTTCTTTGGCGTGAAGAGCGCCATTGTGCGTGTTGACCCGCATGCGCCGGTTCTGACTGCGGATTCGTTGCAGCCCTGGGAGCGGGTACAGGCGAAAATTCCTGCGGCGAACGCCCAAGAGTTAGATGCATTGCAGCAGCTGGGTTTCTCGCTGGTCGAAGGGGAAGTGGATTTAGCGCTGTCGGTCACGGGCGTTTATGACAATCCCAGCGCGCAGGTCGCACAAACTGCAGATATCCCGGCGTTACGTCAGCTGGCGGGGAAGGCGTTCGCGCAAAGCCGTTTTCGTGCGCCGTGGTATGCGCCCGATGCCAGCGCGCGTTTCTACGCGCAGTGGATTGAAAATGCCGTACTGGGCACGTTCGACCATCAGTGTCTCGTTTTTCGCACACAGGCTGGCGATATTCGTGGCTATGTCTCACTGCGTGAACTGAATGAGACCGACGCGCGTATTGGCCTACTGGCTGGTCGCGGTGCGGGCGCAGAACTGATGCAGGCTGCGCTGTGCTGGGCGCAGGCTCGCGGTAAAACAACATTGCGCGTGGCGACCCAGATGGGCAATATCGCCGCGCTTAAACGTTACATACAGAGCGGTGCCAATGTAGAAAGCACCGCGTACTGGTTATACAGGTGACAACATGATCCCATTTAACGCACCGCCGGTGGTGGGCACCGAGCTTGAATACATGCAGTCTGCGATGAGCAGCGGAAAACTGTGCGGTGACGGCGGCTTTACCCGTCGTTGCCAGCAGTGGCTGGAGCAACATTTTGGCAGCGCGAAAGTGCTGCTGACACCCTCCTGTACCGCCTCGCTTGAGATGGCGGCATTGCTGCTGGATATCCAGGCTGGCGATGAAGTGATCATGCCGAGCTACACCTTTGTCTCCACCGCCAACGCCTTCGTGCTGCGTGGGGCCAAAGTCGTCTTTGTCGATATCCGCCCGGATACCATGAACATTGACGAAACGCTGATTGAAGCGGCGATCACCGACAAAACCCGCGCTATCGTGCCGGTGCATTACGCGGGCGTTGCCTGCGAAATGGACACCATTATGGCACTGGCGGCTAAGTACAACCTGTTCGTGGTGGAAGATGCCGCTCAGGGCGTGATGTCGACCTACAAAGGCCGCGCGCTGGGAACAATTGGTCATATTGGCTGCTTTAGCTTCCACGAAACCAAAAATTACACCGCGGGTGGCGAAGGTGGAGCCACGCTGATTAATGATAAAAAATTAATCGAACGTGCTGAGATCATCCGCGAAAAAGGGACCAACCGTAGCCAGTTCTTCCGTGGCCAAGTGGATAAATACACCTGGCGAGATATTGGTTCCAGCTATTTGATGTCCGATCTGCAGGCCGCCTATCTGTGGGCGCAGCTGGAAGCGGCGGATCGTATCAACCAGCAGCGTCTGGCGCTGTGGCAGAATTATTATGATGCGCTGGAACCGCTGGCACGCGCCGGGCGTATTGAACTGCCTTCCATACCGCAGGATTGCGTGCAAAATGCCCATATGTTTTATATCAAGCTGCGCGATATCGACGATCGCAGTGCGCTGATCAACTTCCTGAAAGAAGCCGAAATCATGGCGGTATTCCATTATATCCCGCTGCACGATTGCCCGGCTGGCGATAAATTTGGTGAGTTTGTCGGAGTTGATCGTTACACCACTCAGGAGAGCGAACGTCTGCTGCGCCTGCCGCTGTTTTACAATCTGTCGCCGGTCAACCAGCGCACAGTGATTACGACCTTACTGAACTACTTCGCCTGATATGTCGCTTGCTAAAGCGTCCCTGTGGACGGCAGCCAGTACGCTGGTAAAAATTGGTGCGGGCCTTCTGGTGGTGAAACTGCTGGCGGTTTCATTTGGCCCGGCCGGTGTGGGGCAGGCGGGTAACTTCCGCCAGATGGTTACTGTGCTCGGTGTACTGGCGGGGGCCGGAATATTCAACGGCGTCACGAAGTACGTCGCACAGCATCATGACGATCCGGCGCAGTTACGCCGTGTGGTCGGTACCTCTTCGGCGATGGTGCTGGGATTCTCCACGCTGATGGCCGCCCTTTTTCTGCTGGCTGCAGCGCCGATCAGCCAGGGTTTATTTGGTCATACGCATTATCAAGGGTTAGTGCGGCTGGTTGCACTAGTACAGATGGGCATAGCCTGGGCGAATCTGCTGCTGGCGCTGATGAAAGGTTTTCGCGATGCTGCCGGCAATGCGCTATCGCTGATTGTCGGTAGCCTGGTGGGCGTGGTGGCCTATTATGGTTGCTATCGTCTCGGGGGTTACGAAGGTGCGTTGTTAGGGCTGGCGCTGGTGCCTGCGCTGGTAGTGATCCCCGCTGCTGCGATGTTGATTAAGCGTGGAACTATCCCACTGCGCTACCTGAAACCCTGCTGGGATAACGGTCTGGCCGGGCAGTTAAGCAAGTTCACGCTGATGGCGTTGATCACCTCCGTGACGCTGCCGGTGGCGTACGTAATGATGCGAAACCTGCTGGCAGCCCATTACAGCTGGGATGACGTGGGGATCTGGCAGGGGGTGAGCAGTATTTCCGATGCGTATCTGCAATTTATCACCGCCTCATTCAGCGTTTACTTGCTGCCGACGCTGTCGCGCTTAACTGAAAAGCATGACATTTCGCGCGAGGTCGTCAAGTCGCTGAAGTTTGTGCTACCGGCGGTTGCTGCCGCGAGTTTCACCGTCTGGCTGCTGCGTGACTTTGCTATCTGGCTGCTGTTTTCGGCTAAATTTACCGCGATGCGCGATCTGTTTGCCTGGCAGCTGGTGGGCGATGTCCTGAAAGTAGGGGCTTACGTTTTTGGCTATTTGGTGATCGCGAAAGCGTCGCTACGGTTTTATATTTTGGCTGAAATTTGTCAGTTCACGTTATTGACGGCATTTGCCCACTGGCTGATCCCTGCGCATGGCGCTCTGGGAGCAGCCCAGGCATATATGGCAACCTATGTGGTCTATTTTTCTCTCTGTTGCGGCGTATTTTTACTCTGGCGTAGGCGGGCATGACAGTACTGATTCACGTTCTGGGATCGGATATCCCTCACCATAACCAAACCGTATTGCGGTTTTTCAACGACTCGCTGGCTGCGACGAGCGAGCACGCGCGCGTGTTTATGGTTGCCGGTCAGGATGCGGGATTCAGCGAAAGTTGCCCGGCGTTATCGCTGAGTTTCTATAGCGGGAAAAAGGCGCTGGCAGAGGCGGTTATTAAGAAAGCGAAAGCGGATCGTCAACAGCGTTTCTTCTTTCACGGTCAGTTCAATACCAGCTTATGGCTGGCACTGCTGAGTGGGGGAATTAAACCCGAGCAGTTTTACTGGCACATCTGGGGCGCCGATCTGTATGAAGTCTCCAGTGGACTGAAATTCCGCCTGTTTTATCCGCTTCGTCGGCTGGCGCAAAACCGCGTGGGCTGCGTGTTTGCCACGCGGGGTGATTTGCGCTATTTCGCTGGGCTGCATCCGCGCGTGCGCGGTGAGCTGCTGTATTTCCCGACGCGCATGGATCCATCGCTCAATACGATGAGCGACGGGCGTGAACGCAGCGGGAAAATGACCATTCTGGTGGGAAACTCCGGCGACCGCAGCAATGAACATATTGCCGCGCTGCGCGCCGTGCATCAGCAGTTTGGCGATACGGTGAACGTGATTGTGCCCATGGGTTACCCTGCCAATAATGCGGCGTATATCGATGACGTTCGTCAGGCTGGGCTGGCATTATTTCGTGCAGAAAACCTGCACATTCTCAGCGAAAAGCTGGAATTTGAGGCTTATCTGGCGTTACTGCGTCAGTGCGATTTGGGCTACTTTATTTTTGCTCGTCAGCAGGGGATCGGCACCTTGTGTCTGTTGATCCAGGCCGGTATTCCGTGTGTGCTTAACCGCGAAAACCCCTTCTGGCAGGATATGGCAGAGCAAAACTTGCCGGTATTGTTTACCACCGATGAACTCAATGAAGGTATTGTGCGCGAAGCGCAGCGTCAGCTGGCCTCGGTCGATAAGAGCGCCATTACCTTCTTTAGCCCGAATTACCTACAGCCGTGGCATAACGCGCTGAAAATTGCTTCCGGAGAAACGGTATGAGCCTGATGCAATTCAGCGGTCTGCTGGTGGTGTGGCTGCTCTCCACACTGTTTATCGCCACGTTGACATGGTTTGAGTTCCGACGGGTACGCTTTAACTTCAATGTGTTCTTCTCATTGCTGTTTTTATTGACGTTTTTCTTTGGCTTTCCGCTGACCAGCGTGCTGGTATTCCGCTTCGACGTGGCGGTGGCCCCGCCGGAAATTCTGCTGCAGGCGCTGCTGTCAGCCGCCTGTTTCTATGCTGTCTATTACGTGACCTATAAAACCCGTTTACGCAGGCGAACGGCGGAAAGACCGCGTAAGCCACTGTTTACTATCAACCGCGTTGAGGCTCATCTGACGTGGATAATATTGATGGCGATTGCGCTAGTGAGCGTGGGCATATTCTTTATGCACAACGGCTTCCTGCTGTTCAGACTGCAGTCCTACAGCCAGATCTTCTCCAGTGAAGTTTCCGGTGTGGCGTTGAAGCGCTTCTTCTACTTCTTCATCCCAGCGATGCTGGTGGTGTACTTCCTGCGTCAGGACAGCAAAGCGTGGCTGTTTTTTCTGGTAAGCACTGTCGCGTTTGGCTTGCTGACCTATATGATTGTCGGCGGCACGCGCGCCAATATCATCATCGCCTTTGCCATCTTCCTGTTTATCGGCATTATTCGCGGCTGGATTTCGCTGTGGATGCTGGCGGCCGCTGGCGTGCTGGGCATTGTGGGGATGTTCTGGCTGGCGCTGAAGCGCTACGGCATGAACGTCAGCGGAGACGAAGCGTTCTATACTTTCCTGTATCTGACGCGCGACACCTTCTCGCCGTGGGAAAACCTGGCATTGTTGCTGCAGAATTACCACAATATTGAGTTCCAGGGTCTGGCGCCGATCGTGCGTGACTTCTATGTGTTTATCCCCAGTTGGCTGTGGCCTGGGCGACCGAGCATCGTACTCAATTCGGCGAACTACTTTACCTGGGAAGTGTTGAACAACCACTCGGGGCTGGCTATCTCGCCAACATTAATTGGCTCGCTGGTGGTGATGGGCGGGGCGTTGTTTATCCCGTTAGGCGCGATTGTGGTTGGACTTATCATCAAATGGTTCGACTGGCTGTACGAGTTAGGTAACCGGGAAACAAACCGCTACAAGTCGGCGATTTTGCACAGTTTCTGCTTCGGTGCCATTTTCAATATGATCGTGTTAGCACGTGAAGGACTGGATTCGTTTGTCTCGCGAGTGGTCTTTTTCCTCGTGATTTTTGGTGTCTGTTTGCTGGTGGCAAAACTGTTGTTCTGGCTGTTTGACAGTGCCGGACTGATTCATAAACGCATAAAATCGCTGCCCCGGACACAGGTTGAAGGATAGTAATGACTGATAACACCACTGCGCCGTTGTATTCACTGCGCGGATTACAACTGATTGGCTGGCGCGATATGCAGCATGCGCTGAATTACCTGTTTGCAGAAGGGCATCTTAGGCAGGGGACGCTGGTGGCGATCAATGCTGAGAAGATGCTGACAGCGGAAGATAACCCTGAGGTACGCGCGCTGATCGATGCCGCTGAGTTCAAATACGCCGATGGGATCAGCGTCGTGCGTTCCGTGCGAAAAAAATTTCCACAGGCCCAGGTTTCACGTGTGGCCGGTGCCGATCTGTGGGAGGCCTTAATGGCACGAGCTGGCCGGGAAGGAACGCCGGTCTTCCTGATTGGCGGCAAGCCGGAGGTGCTGGCGCAGACGGAAGCAAAACTGCGTACACAATGGAACGTGAACATTGTGGGCAGCCAGGACGGCTATTTTACGCCGCAGCAGCGTCAGGCGCTGTTCGAGCGGATTCACGCCAGCGGTGCGCAGATTGTTACCGTAGCGATGGGGTCACCGAAACAAGAAATCTTTATGCGTGATTGCCGCCAGGTTCATCCCGATGCGCTGTATATGGGCGTGGGTGGCACCTACGACGTCTTTACTGGCCATGTAAAGCGTGCGCCTAAAGTCTGGCAAAACCTCGGGCTGGAGTGGCTATACCGCTTGCTGTCGCAGCCGAGCCGTATCACGCGTCAACTTCGCTTATTACGTTATCTGCGCTGGCACTATACCGGCAATCTCTGATTTCCTCCCTTCTTTGGTATGTAGCGCATTCTGCTGAGTGCGCTACTTATTCACAACATAATCGCTGCTTTCTCAAACAATCTATTCATTTTTTGAATGCTTTAATTGCCATTTAAGTGATTTTAGGAAACCATTCGCAACAATCATGATAGTGCCGTGGTGTTTTGGGTGCCAACCGTCAAGCGGTCGGCGCCGTATGGCCTGTTATGGCAAAAAAACGATGTACCCATAACGATAACCGGTCATACCGGAAAGCATACAAACACAACAAGAGGATTTATGGCAGAAAGTAAACCTGAGCTACAGCGTGGGCTGGAGGCTCGTCATATCGAATTAATTGCCCTTGGGGGCACTATTGGCGTTGGATTGTTTATGGGCGCCGCCAGCACCCTCAAATGGGCGGGGCCATCAGTTCTGTTGGCCTATATTGTCGCCGGGCTGTTCGTCTTTTTCATTATGCGTTCCATGGGCGAGATGCTGTTTCTGGAGCCGGTTGCCGGTTCATTCGCGGTGTATGCCCACCGTTATATGAGCCCCTTCTTTGGTTATCTCACTGCCTGGTCGTACTGGTTTATGTGGATGGCGGTGGGGATCTCGGAAATTACCGCCATTGGCGTCTACGTGCAGTTCTGGTTCCCGGATATGGCACAGTGGATACCCGCGCTGATTGCAGTCGGGTTAGTGGCGTTGGCAAACCTGGCGGCGGTTCGGCTGTACGGTGAAATTGAGTTCTGGTTTGCGATGATCAAAGTGACCACCATCATTGTGATGATCGTCATTGGGGTCGGCGTTATCTTCTTTGGCTTTGGTAATGGCGGTCAGGCGATTGGTTTCGGCAACTTGACCGAGCACGGCGGCTTTTTTGCCGGTGGCTGGAAAGGCTTCCTGACCGCGTTATGTATCGTGGTGGCCTCCTACCAGGGGGTGGAGCTGATCGGCATCACGGCGGGTGAAGCCAAAAATCCGCAGGTCACATTGCGTAGCGCGGTAGGGAAAGTGCTTTGGCGTATCCTGATTTTCTACGTCGGCGCGATATTTGTGATCGTCACTATCTTCCCGTGGAATGAGATTGGCAGCAACGGCAGCCCGTTCGTTCTCACGTTTGCCAAAATTGGAATTACCGCTGCGGCCGGGATTATCAACTTCGTGGTCCTGACCGCCGCGCTGTCTGGCTGCAACAGCGGGATGTATAGCTGTGGTCGTATGCTGTACGCGCTGGCGAAGAACCGTCAACTACCTGCCGTTGTTGGAAAAGTCTCTCGTCATGGCGTGCCGGTTGCTGGCGTAGCGATTTCTATCGCCATCTTGCTGATTGGCTCATGCCTGAATTACGTTATTCCGAATCCGCAGCGTGTCTTTGTGTATGTCTATAGCGCCAGTGTGTTGCCGGGGATGGTACCGTGGTTTGTTATCCTGATTAGCCAGCTGCGTTTTCGTCAGGCACACAAAGAGGCGATTGCCAGCCATCCTTTCCGCTCCATTCTGTTCCCGTGGGCGAATTATTTGACGATGGCGTTCCTGATTTGCGTATTGATCGGCATGTATTTTAATGAATATACCCGAATGTCGCTGTTTGTGGGTATGGGCTTCATACTGGCTGTGACGCTCATTTATAAGGTTTTTGGTCTGAATCGGCATGGGGAAAGCCAAAAACTGGAGGAATAAGCGACAAAACGCACATTCCGTGACCAAACGGTAATTTATTTTAAAAAAGCACTAGACAGCAGACCGAGACCTCCGTAATATCCAGCCCCGCAACGGCGCTAAGCGCCCGTAGCTCAGCTGGATAGAGCGCTGCCCTCCGGAGGCAGAGGTCTCAGGTTCGAATCCTGTCGGGCGCACCATTTAGTAGGGTGCCAGAGCTGCGGTGGTTTTAATACCGCGTAAAAGATTTGCAGTGGTGGCTATAGCTCAGTTGGTAGAGCCCTGGATTGTGATTCCAGTTGTCGTGGGTTCGAATCCCATTAGCCACCCCATTAATTTAAAGTTGTGAAATGCGAAGGTGGCGGAATTGGTAGACGCGCTAGCTTCAGGTGTTAGTGTCCTTAGGATGTGGGGGTTCGAGTCCCCCCCCTCGCACCACGACTTAAAGAATTGAACTAAAAATTCAAAAAGCAGTAAAACGGCGAGTAGCGCAGCTTGGTAGCGCAACTGGTTTGGGACCAGTGGGTCGGAGGTTCGAATCCTCTCTCGCCGACCAATTTTGAACCCCGCTTCGGCGGGGTTTTTTGTTTTCTGATTTTCTCTTCTTTCAGGCACTTACACAAAGAAAGACCTGTGTGATATCGCCGCCATGTCCCGAATTACCTGATGTCTTAAAAAGTCCGAATAACTAGTTTTTGCAGTGCAATCATGGCATGCCTTGTGCAATAATATGCGTGTAGATGCTCATTCCATCTCTTATGTTCGCCATCTGGCCTCATAAACTCAGGAATGACGCAGAGCCGTTTCCGGTGCTTATCGTCCACTGACAGATGTCGCGTTAGCCTCATCAAACACCATGGACATAACGTTGAGTGAAGCACCCATTTATGTTGTCATACAGACCTGTTTAACGCCTGCTCCAAAAGAGCGGGCGTTTTTTTATGCATATACACGTCATCCTTCAAGCTGCCTCTTTGTTGGCTACGCCTGGGTTATTCGGCCCATCCCTGGGCCTCACCCCTACGGGGCCGCCGCAAACAGCGTTCAAATCTGTTCCTGACAGATTTGTCACCCCAGTCACTTACTTATGTAAGCTCTTGGGGATTCCCAGACTTGCCGCCTTGATGCATCTTGAATGATTTTGTGTATACGATTGCCCGGTAAGCGAAGTGCCACCGGGCAAGAGGGAATCACTGCGAAGGATTGTTGTTCTGTAGCGTCAGCATCAGGCCATCACGACGCATCGTGGCGGCTTCTTCCGGTTGATGCAGTCTGTCCAGCGCGTCGGCCAGCCAGGCGTAGTCGTAGGCATCCGGACGCTGTTTAAGGGCCGCACGGAAGGCGATCGTTGCCTCCTGCCATTCACCGTGCTTCATCAACGACTGACCAAGCGTACTCCACAGAAGCGGGCGATCGCCCACGGCTTTAATCTGCTGGCGCAGCACTTTTTCTATCTGCTCAGGGTTGTTGGTTTTCAGACGCGGGATAGGCAGTACCAGGCGGTCGTCATACTGGCGTTTCAGACCCTCAATGATGATTTGCTGTGCCGTATCATGATCGTCGCACTCAATCAGATGCTCAGCCATGGCGACCTGCAGGGCAACCTGATGACGGGTTTTACGGTTCTGGTTTTTCCACCATGCGCGTAGACCCTCACTACCCTGATCGGCGCGAACCTGATCCATCAGGCCCACCCAGGCTTGTTGTTCCAGCATGGCACGGTGTTCTTCATCACCCACGCGTGCTTTGGCCATAGAAGGAATGATATCCAGTAAGGAACTCCATGCACCGGTGCGAATGTAAGCCTGCTCAGCCAGACGCAGAACTTCCGGGTGACGCGGCGTCACTTCCAGCAGCTTGTCGACGCTGTGGCGCGCGGCGTGGTCCTCATTGCGGGCCAACTGTAGGCGAACACGGGTGATGTCCACCGGGATTGTATCGTTGCCAGCCAGTTCAGCTGCACGTTCAAGGTGCTGATTAGCGCGAGCTTCATCACCACGCTGCTGAGCCGCTTCTGCTGCCAGAAGATAATTGACTACCGGCTGTTCCGCGTGATCGGCATTTTTCGACATCAGTTTTTCAACCTGCTGATAGTCGCCTTCTGCCAGCTTGAGCAGAGCCTGCTCGGTCTGCTTACGTGCACGGCGGCGCTTGCGACCCACAAACCAGCCGCGCGTATGCGCACCGGTGCGGAAAATACGGCGCAGCAGCCATTCAATCGCAAACAGAATGACCATGGCGACGATCAGGATGATCACCAGACCCGTCACGCTGGTTTCAATGTTGTAGTTGTCTGTTTGGATCAGCACGTATCCCTGATGACCGGCGATCATTGGGCCGACGACGATCCCGGCGATCAGCAGCACAAAGAGCAATAATACTTTTAGCATCATTATTCTCCCTGCGGCGCGGTTGCCGGCGTGTCAGCCTGAGGTGCAGGTGCAGGTGCAGGTGCAGGTGCAGGTGCAGGTGCAGGTGCAGGTGCAGTTTCAGCCTCGGCTGGAGAGGTTGTTGGCTGTGCCAGTAAATTACGCACGCGGGTTTGCATGAGCTTCTCGAGAATGGTCTGGCTCTGCAACGTGTCCGGCACGTTCATACTGATGCTTTGCTGGCTCAGCTGATCCACTTCATCAAGAAACGCTTTGGTGGTTGCATCGTCGGTGTCGTAATAGGCGCGTACCCATGTGGAGACATTCTCCAGCGCCTGGCGATAGGTTTCTTCCTGATGACGTGGCACGGCTTGTGCGGCGACTAACAGGCGAGAACGGATATTTTCACGCAGGTAAACGTCCTGATTTGGTGCCAGTAGCGGAACGGCAGTTTCATCGCGACGGCGAATGGTAATAAAGCTGTCCATAAAGTTCTGCCAGCTTTTTTGCAGATTGACGCGCCATTCGCTAATAGAGCTGGAAAGCTCACTGCTGTCGGAATCCATCGGTGAATCGTCGGTGTTGTTGTCCGCCAGGCGTAGGTTATCAATCTGGTTGGAGAGCTGATTTACCTTGAGGATAATGCCGTCGTAGTCGACCTGTGAAACCGCAGACAGGCTGGCGATATCATCGGTGATGGCGCGACGGGCGGTAATCAAACTGGGATCGTTCATGTCTGCCAGGCTGGCATCGGCGCTTTTCAGCAGCGCTGCCGCAGACGTAACGTCCTGATCGCTCCATAATTTACGTCCGGCCAGTTTTACCAGGAAATCAGCCTGTGCCAGCAGCCAGGTTTTTGCATCACTGCCGGAGATGGTGGCGACCTTCTGCTGGACTTCATCAAGCTGTTTGACCAGCGCGGCCTGCTGGCGACTGGCTTCATCCAGCTGTGTGGCCTGCTGTTTAATAATGCCTTCCAGCTCGCTCTTCTGACTTTCCTGCGCTTTTTGTAGCGCGATGAGCTGAGTCGCCAGCGCATCGCTGGTTGCTGTTTGCGTTGTTGCCTGCTGTTTCACCCAGCCATACAAACCCACGCCTGCCGCCAGTGCAATCGCAATTGCCACTGCGCTCAGGATCAGTGCGGTGTTGTTGTGGTTCTTTTTTTCTGCTTTGACTGGCTGTGGCGTTGTTTCCACGGCCTCCCTGGTCTCTTCAACCACGGCGGAGGATTTTTCTTGTTCCGTCATTATGGCATCCCATTATGAGAGTTATTGTAATGCGCGCAGTAGCGCATCGTTGTCGGCGTTATCAGCGACCTTAATATCTTGCCAGCCCAGTTCCCGGGCGAGGTGCGCCAGACGCTCACTGACGACCAGCAGCCGACAGCGTAGTAACCAGTGCTCACGATACCACTGCGGAATAAGAGACCAGAGCTGTTGCAGCATCTCTCCGCTGGTGACAACCACCGTCGTCACACCGCGTGAATGCCAGCGCATCGCCTCTTCTGCACCATCGTAATGTTTTGCACTGCGTTGATAACATTCACAAAAATCAACATCTGCACCACGAGCTGTTAAGGTTTCGCCTATCAGCTCACGACCGCCGTTGCCGCGTAAAATAAGCGCGCGTTTTCCCGCAATATTTTGTAATTCAGGTAATTGTAGCAAGACTTCGCTGATTTCCCGATCCAGCGGATAGTGAATATTGCATCCGCTCACGGTATGCAATGCCAGCGCTGTTGTGCGACCGATAGCAAAATAGCGCGGGAGAGTGGGCCAGTTTGCCCCCTGCTGCGAAAGCTCGGCGTCGGCAAAGGTGACGGCATGCTGCGAGAGAGCAAAGACCAGATCGTTTTCCGTGAGCGCCGACAGCCGGGAGGCTAGCGTTGCCAGTTCCCGACCGGGCGAAAACTCGATAAGCGGAAAACTCCAGGCCACCTGCCCCAGTGTGCGCAGACGGCTCACTAACTCTTCCCCTGCGGGAGACGGGCGGGTGACCAGAATACTCATGCCGGTGCTTCTCCGTTATAAACGTCAGCCAGAATGGTGCGCGCACCGTTCTCTAACAGTTCTTCCGCCAGGGAAATGCCCATTTGTTCGGCATCCTGCGGTGCACCACGACGCTCTCCACACACCATCTGCGACCCGTCAGGTGCACCGACCAGCGCTCGTAGCCAAATCTCACCGTTGATGAGTTCTGCATAGCTGCCAATAGGCACCTGACAGCCCCCTTCCAGGCGGGTGTTCATGGCGCGTTCCGCTTTGACGCGCAGGGCGGTTTCTTCATGGTTGAGCGGGGCCAGCAGCGCCTGGGTACGTAGATCGTCAAGTCGACATTCTATGCCCACAGCACCTTGCCCGACAGCTGGCAGAGAGACCTCTGGCGGCAGCGCGGTCCGGACGCGTGACTCAAGCCCTAAACGCTTTAGCCCGGCGACGGCAAGAATAATGGCGTCATAGTCGCCGTTATCCAGTTTGCTCAGGCGTGTGCCCACGTTGCCACGCAATGAGCGGATAACAAGATCCGGGCGCTGCTTCGCCAATTGGCACTGGCGACGTAGGCTCGACGTCCCAACGATGCTGCCTTCCGGGAGGTCATCCAGTGAGTTAAATTTATTTGAGACAAACGCATCGCGTGGATCTTCGCGTTCACAGATAGTAACCAGCCCAAGTCCTTCAGGGAACTCGACCGGCACATCCTTCATGGAATGCACGGCGATATCGGCGCGTTTTTCTAACAGCGCGACTTCCAGCTCTTTGACAAATAAACCTTTCCCCCCGACTTTCGCCAGCGGAGTATCCAGGATCACGTCGCCACGGGTCACCATAGGGACCAGTTCAACGACCAGACCGGGGTGATTTGCCATTAAAGCGTCTTTGACATAATGTGCCTGCCAGAGCGCAAGGGGGCTTTGGCGTGTGGCAATTCTCAAAACATTGTCTAACATGCTTGTTACCGTCATTATCAATCATTAACCATCCTAACATCCTTATCAAAGGGATGTCAGCGTTACGCTCAAACGTAGTGAGACGAAAAGGCGCTGCATCATCACTGGCAGTGATTAATGACGAGATACCTCCCGACCGTATGAAGGAATTTACACGCAACGAACGGTGCTACACTTGTATGTAGCGCATCTTTCTTTACGGTCAATGAGCAAGGTGTTAAATTGATCACGTTTTAGACCATTTTTTCGGCTGTACTCCCTAAAAAAAGTGCGGAGAAAAAAAGGTAACGGTTATTTTTGACATACGGTTTATCCGAATTGCTGAAGAGTGTTGGTAAGCGCATGCGCTGCAGCAGTCGACACCATGACGGATAGCAAAATCAGGCGATACGTCTTGTACCTCTATATTGAGACTCTGAAACAGAGACTGGATGCCATAAATCAACTGCGTGTCGATCGCGCGCTTGCTGCCATGGGCCCTGCTTTTCAGCAGGTATACAGTCTGCTGCCGACATTATTGCACTACCACCATCCGCTGATGCCGGGTTACCTCGATGGTAACGTTCCCAAAGGCATATGCTTTTACACGCCTGATGAAACCCAACGTCACTACCTGAATGAGCTGGAGCTGTACCGCGGCATGTCGCCGCAGGACCCCCCGAAGGGTGAGCTGCCGATTACCGGCGTTTACTCGATGGGCAGCACCTCTTCAGTCGGGCAAAGCTGTTCCTCTGACCTGGATATCTGGGTCTGCCATCAATCCTGGCTGGATAGCGAAGAGCGCCAGTTGCTGCAGCGTAAATGCAGCCTGCTGGAAAGCTGGGCCGCCTCGCTGGGCGTGGAAGTCAGTTTCTTCCTGATTGATGAAAACCGTTTCCGTCACAATGAAAGCGGCAGTCTGGGTGGTGAAGACTGTGGCTCAACGCAGCACATCCTGTTGCTTGATGAATTTTATCGCACCGCCGTGCGCCTCGCGGGCAAACGTATTCTATGGAATATGGTGCCGGGCGACGAAGAAGAGCATTACGACGATTACGTTATGACGCTCTACGCACAGGGGGTGTTAACGCCAAACGAATGGCTGGATCTGGGTGGGCTCAGCTCGCTTTCCGCCGAAGAGTACTTTGGCGCCAGCCTTTGGCAGTTGTACAAGAGTATCGACTCCCCGTACAAAGCGGTGCTGAAAACGCTGCTGTTGGAAGCGTATTCCTGGGAATACCCCAATCCACGCCTGTTGGCGAAAGACATTAAACAGCGCCTGCACGACGGCGAGATCGTCTCTTTTGGTCTCGATCCGTACTGCATGATGCTGGAGCGCGTGACCGAGTACCTCACGGCAATCGAAGATCCGACGCGCCTCGATTTAGTTCGTCGATGTTTCTACTTAAAAGTGTGCGAGAAACTGAGCCGCGAGCGCGCCTGTGTGGGCTGGCGTCGTGAAGTGCTAAGTCAGTTAGTGAAAGAGTGGGGCTGGGACGACGCCCGTCTGACCATGCTGGATAACCGCGCCAACTGGAAGATTGACCAGGTTCGTGAAGCGCACAACGAACTGCTCGATGCAATGATGCAGAGTTACCGTAACCTGATCCGCTTCGCGCGTCGTAACAACCTCAGCGTCAGCGCCAGCCCGCAGGACATTGGCGTGCTGACCCGTAAGCTTTACGCTGCGTTTGAGGCCCTGCCGGGCAAAGTGACGCTGGTGAACCCGCAGATCTCACCGGACCTCTCGGAACCGTATCTGACCTTTATCCATGTGCCGCCGGGTCGTGCTAACCGTTCAGGTTGGTATCTCTACAACCGTGCGCCCAACATGGATTCGATCATCAGCCATCAGCCGCTGGAATATAACCGCTACCTGAACAAACTGGTGGCGTGGGCGTGGTTTAACGGTCTGCTGACATCACGTACGCATTTGTTTATTAAGGGCAACGGCATTGTCGATCTGCCGAAGCTGCAGGAGATGGTCGCTGACGTATCGCACCACTTCCCGCTGCGCTTGCCGGCACCTACGCCGAAAGCGCTGTACAGCCCGTGTGAGATTCGCCATCTGGCGATTATCGTCAACCTTGAATACGACCCTACGGCGGCATTCCGCAATCAGGTGGTGCATTTTGATTTCCGTAAGCTGGACGTCTTCAGCTTTGGCGAAGAACAAAATTGCCTGGTCGGTAGCGTAGACCTGCTGTACCGCAACTCGTGGAACGAAGTACGTACGCTGCACTTCAACGGCGAGCAGGCGATGATTGAAGCGTTAAAAACGATTCTCGGCAAAATGCATCAAGATGCGGCACCGCCGGACAGCGTCGAGGTCTTCTGTTATAGCCAGCATTTACGTGGTCTGATCCGTACACGCGTCCAGCAACTGGTGTCCGAGTGCATTGAGCTGCGCCTTTCCAGTACACGCCATGAAACCGGTCGCTTCAAAGCGCTGCGCGTTGCCGGGCAGACGTGGGGACTGTTCTTTGAGCGTTTGAATGTGTCGGTACAGAAACTGGAAAACGCCATTGAGTTCTACGGCGCAATTTCACACAACAAGCTGCACGGTCTTTCCGTTCAGGTTGAGACCAATCACGTGAAATTGCCGTCTGTAGTGGATGGTTTTGCCAGTGAAGGGATCATCCAGTTCTTTTTCGAAGAAACGGGTGATGAGCAGGGCTTTAATATCTACATTCTGGACGAGAGTAATCGGGTCGAGGTGTATCACCATTGCGAAGGCAGCAAAGAAGAGCTGGTTCGCGATGTTAGCCGCTTCTACTCCTCGTCGCACGATCGCTTTACCTACGGCTCCAGCTTCATTAACTTTAATCTACCGCAGTTCTATCAGATTGTGAAAACCGATGGTCGCGCGCAGGTTATCCCGTTCCGTACCCAGCCGATTAACCCGGTCCCGCCGGCTAATCAGGATAATGACACGCCGATGTTGCAGCAGTATTTTTCGTGATTATTGTGCCGGATGGCGGTGTAAACACCTTATCCGGCCTACAATTGACGCGAAACGGGTAGGCCGGATAAGCAAAGCGCATCCGGCACAAAACCTCAACGGAAGCTCACGGCTTCTCCCGCCTGTTGCGTTGCAGCCTGCTCCAGCAGATCCCAGAAGCGTTCACCGCTACGGTCGCAAATCCATTCGTCACCTTTCAAGTTAAAATGGTAGCCACCCTGTTTGGTCGCCAGCCACACCTGATGCAGCGGCTCCTGACGGTTAATAATAATCTTGCTGCCGTTTTCAAAGCTGATGGTCAGCACGCCGCCGTTGATCTCACAGTCGATATCGCTGTCGCCGTCCCAGTCGTCCAGACGCTCTTCAATGGTCATCCACAGGGTGTCGGCAAGGCGGTGAAATTCACTGTCGTTCATTGGTGTTTTTCCGTTTTTTCATGATGGCGAGAGTATAACCTGAAAGAATTCACGTTGCAGTTTTAGCCAAACTCTTGCTTTTACGTCTTCTCCTGCGATGATAGAAAACAGAAAGTATGAACTTTACGGGCAATCCATAATGAAAAACGTGTTTCAGGCACTCGCTGTACTTCTTACTCTGTTCAGCCTGACGGGCTGTGGTCTGAAAGGTCCACTCTATTTCCCGCCAGCAGATAAAACCGCGCCGCCACCGACGAAGCCAGTTGAAACGCAATCGCAGTCCACAGTGCCCGATCGAAACGATCGAGCAACGGGAGATGGGCCTTCCCAGGTAAACTACTAAAGCGAAGTCTCTGTACCCGCGTGAACGGAGTGAACGATGCAATTCTCTAAAATGCATGGCCTTGGCAACGATTTTATGGTCGTCGACGCGGTAACGCAGAATGTCTTTTTTTCACCTGAGCTGATCCGCCGCCTGGCCGACAGGCATCTTGGTGTGGGATTTGATCAGCTGCTGGTGGTTGAGCCTCCGTATGATCCGGAGCTGGATTTCCATTACCGTATCTTTAATGCTGATGGTAGCGAAGTGTCGCAGTGCGGTAACGGTGCCCGTTGTTTTGCGCGTTTTGTACGCCTGAAAGGGCTGACCAATAAACGTGATATCCGCGTCAGTACGGCGAATGGCCGCATGGTATTAACTGTGACGGACGATGAGCTGGTGCGGGTCAATATGGGCGAGCCCAATTTTGAACCCTCGCAGGTGCCTTTTCGCGCCAATAAAGCAGAGAAGACCTATATTATGCGGGCGGCCGAGCAGACAGTATTGTGCGGCGTGGTATCAATGGGGAATCCACACTGCGTCATTCAGGTTGATGATGTGGATACAGCCACGGTGGAAACGCTGGGACCGGTTCTGGAAAGCCATGAACGCTTTCCTGAGCGCGCCAATATTGGATTTATGCAAGTGGTGAAACGCGAGCACATCCGGCTGCGCGTCTATGAACGTGGGGCGGGTGAAACGCAGGCCTGTGGCAGCGGAGCGTGCGCTGCTGTCGCTGTTGGTATTCAGCAGGGCCTGCTGGCAGAAGAAGTGCGCGTGGAACTACCGGGCGGTCGCCTTGATATCGCCTGGAAAGGCCCGGGTCATCCGTTGTATATGACTGGCCCGGCGGCACATGTCTACGACGGATTTATTCATCTATGAAGCAACCAGGGGAAGAACTACAGGAAACGCTCATGGAACTTGACGATCGGGCGGTCGTCGAATATCTACAACGTCACCCTGAGTTTTTTATCCGTAATGCGCAAGCGGTTGAAGCGATGCGCGTCCCGCACCCGGTGCGGGGTACGATCTCTTTAGTTGAATGGCATATGGCTCGAGCGCGTAATCACATCAACGTGCTTGAAGAGAACATGACGCTATTGATGGAACAGGCTAACGCCAACGAAAGTCTGTTTTATCGCCTGTTAAATCTGCAAGGACGGCTGGCGGCGGCCAGCAGCCTCGACGATATGCTGATGCGATTTCATCGCTGGGCACGTGAGCTGGGGCTGGCTGGCGCGACGGTTCGTCTGTTCCCGGATCGCTGGCGGCTTGGCGCCCCTTCAAAGTTTACCCATCTGGCATTAAGTCGTCAGGCATTCGAGCCGCTGCGTATTCAGCGTCTCGGGCAGTCACAGCACTATCTGGGTCCGCTCAATGGCCCGGAACTGCTGGTGATGATGCCGGAGGCGAAAGCGATTGGTTCGGTAGCCATGTCGATGTTGGGGCAAGATGGTTCCCTTGGCGTCATGCTGTTCAGCAGCCGTGATGTTAATCATTACCAGCAAGGGCAAGGCACGCAGCTATTGCAGGAAATCTCGCTGATGTTGCCGGAACTGCTGGAGCGCTGGATTGAACGCGTATGACCGACTCACCGCTTTCTCAGGACGTTGCACGCTTCTTACGCTATCTGGGCGTGGAGCGTCAGCTTAGTCCCATCACGTTGCTCAATTATCGGCGTCAGCTGGATGCCATCATCGCGATAGCCGAAGAAACCGGCCTGCAAAGCTGGCAACAATGTGATGCTGCAAGGGTGCGCAGTGTTGCTGTGCGCAGTCGCCGCAACGGTCTGGGACCGGCGAGCCTGGCATTGCGCCTCTCCGCCTTACGCAGTTTCTTCGACTGGCTGGTGAATCAGGGTGAGCTGAAAGCCAACCCGGCAAAAGGTATTTCTGCGCCGAAGGCACCGCGGCATCTGCCGAAAAATATTGATGTGGATGACGTTAACCGACTGCTGGATATCGATCTCAACGATCCCCTCGCCGTGCGCGACCGGGCTATGCTGGAGGTGATGTACGGCGCGGGACTGCGTTTGTCGGAACTGGTTGGCCTGGATATTAAACATCTCGATCTCGACACCGGCGAAGTGTGGGTGATGGGTAAAGGCAGCAAAGAGCGCCGCCTGCCAATTGGCCGCAATGCGGTGGCTTGGATTGAACACTGGCTGGATCTGCGCGGGCTTTTCGGCAGTGACGAAGACGCGCTTTTTCTGTCAAAACTGGGCAAACGTATCTCCGCGCGTAACGTGCAGAAACGTTTTGCCGAATGGGGTATCAAGCAGGGGCTGAATAGCCATGTGCATCCCCATAAACTGCGCCACTCGTTTGCGACGCATATGCTGGAGTCGAGCGGCGACCTGCGCGGGGTACAAGAGCTGTTGGGACACGCCAACCTCTCTACCACGCAAATCTATACCCATCTTGATTTTCAACACCTGGCTTCAGTGTACGATGCGGCGCATCCGCGCGCCAAACGGGGGAAATAATGCGTTTTTACCGGCCTTTGGGGCGTATTTCTGCGCTCACCTTTGACCTTGATGACACCCTTTACGATAACCGTCCCGTTATCACGCGCACCGAGCAGGAAGCGCTCGCGTTTGTGCAAAATTATCACCCGGCGCTGAGCTCCTTACAAAATACCGACCTGCAGCGCCTGCGCCAGGCTGTGCGTGACGCCGAGCCGGATATTTACCATGACGTCACCCAATGGCGTCATCGTGCCGTAGAGCGCGCTATGCTGGAGGCTGGCCTGTCGGCGGCAGAGGCGAAAATGGGGGCGAACGCGGCGATGATGAACTTCGCAAAATGGCGCAGCCGCATCGACGTCCCGCAATCTACGCATGACACGTTGAAGGTACTGGCCCGCAAGTGGCCGCTGGTGGCGATCACCAACGGTAACGCGCAGCCGGAGCTGTTTGGTCTGGGCGAATATTTTGAGTTTGTGCTGCGTGCCGGCCCCGATGGGCGATCAAAACCGTTCAGCGACATGTATTTGCTGGCGGCGGAAAAACTGAATATGCCCATGGGTGAGATCCTGCACGTCGGTGACGACCTGACGACAGATGTCGCCGGGGCCATCCGCTGTGGCATGCAGGCCTGCTGGATCAAGCCGGAAAATGCCGACCTTATGCAAATCGCTGACAGCCGTTTACTGCCGCATATCGAAATTTCACAGTTGGCATCTCTGACCTCGCTGATATAATCATCAACAACTCTGTATAAATTCCCAGGGGTCCGGCTGGGCCCTGTTGATTCCGGCGGTGCCAATGGACGTTTCTTACCTGCTCGATAGCCTCAATGACGAACAGCGCCAGGCTGTGGCCGCGCCACGCAGCAACATGCTGGTTCTGGCAGGTGCGGGGAGTGGTAAAACGCGCGTGCTGGTACACCGCATCGCCTGGTTACTGACGGTTGAAAACAACTCGCCATACTCGATTATGGCCGTGACCTTTACCAACAAAGCGGCGGCAGAAATGCGCCACCGTATTGGTCAGATCATGGGAACCAGCCAGGGTGGTATGTGGGTCGGTACCTTCCACGGTCTGGCACACCGCCTGCTGCGTGCGCACCATATGGATGCCAACCTGCCGCAGGATTTCCAGATCCTCGACAGCGAAGACCAGCTGCGTTTGCTGAAGCGTCTGATCAAAGCGATGAACCTCGATGAGAAGCAGTGGCCAGCGCGCCAGGCAATGTGGTTTATCAACAGCCAGAAAGACGAAGGGCTGCGCCCGCACCATTTGCAGAGCTACGGCAATCCGGTCGAGCAAACCTGGCAGAAGGTTTACCAGGCCTACCAGGAGGCGTGCGATCGCGCCGGGCTGGTGGATTTCGCCGAGCTGCTGCTGCGCGCGCATGAACTGTGGCTCAACAAACCGCACATTCTGCAGCACTACCGCGAACGTTTTACCAACATCCTGGTGGACGAATTCCAGGATACGAACAATATCCAGTACGCCTGGATCCGCCTGCTGGCGGGTGACACCGGCAAGGTGATGATCGTCGGCGATGATGATCAGTCAATCTACGGTTGGCGCGGGGCGCAGGTGGAAAACATCCAGCGCTTCCTCAACGACTTCCCCGGTGCCGAAACTATTCGTCTGGAGCAGAACTACCGCTCGACCAACAATATCCTTAGCGCGGCTAACGCCCTGATTGAAAACAATAACGGGCGTTTGGGCAAAAAGCTGTGGACCGAGGGCGTCGACGGTGAGCCGATCTCACTCTATTGCGCGTTCAACGAACTCGATGAAGCGCGTTTTGTGGTTAACCGCATCAAAGCCTGGCAGGACAATGGCGGTCAGTTGACACAGTGCGCCATTCTTTATCGCAGCAACGCCCAGTCGCGCGTGCTGGAAGAAGCGCTGTTGCAGGCTAGTATGCCGTACCGTATTTACGGTGGAATGCGCTTCTTCGAGCGTCAGGAAATCAAAGACGCGCTCTCTTACCTGCGTTTGATAGCTAATCGTAACGACGACGCCGCGTTCGAGCGTGTGGTGAATACCCCCACGCGCGGTATCGGCGATCGTACGCTGGACGTGGTGCGGCAGACCTCGCGCGACCGCCAGCTGACAATGTGGCAGGCGTGTCGTGAACTGCTGCAGGAAAAAGCCCTGGCCGGGCGTGCCGCCAGCGCACTACAGCGCTTTATGGAACTTATCGACGCACTGGCGCAGGAAACCGCCGATATGCCGCTGCACGTGCAGACCGACCGGGTAATAAAAGACTCCGGCCTGCGCATGATGTACGAGCAGGAAAAAGGTGAGAAGGGCCAGACGCGTATCGAAAACTTAGAGGAACTGGTGACGGCAACGCGCCAGTTCAGCTACAACGAAGAAGACGAAGACTTGATGCCGCTACAGGCGTTCCTCTCCCACGCGGCGCTGGAAGCGGGCGAAGGGCAGGCGGATACCTGGCAGGATGCGGTCCAGCTAATGACCTTGCACTCGGCCAAAGGTCTGGAGTTCCCGCAGGTGTTTATCGTCGGAATGGAAGAGGGCATGTTCCCCAGCCAGATGTCACTCGATGAAGGTGGGCGCCTCGAAGAGGAACGCCGACTGGCCTATGTGGGCGTTACCCGTGCGATGCAGAAACTGACGTTGACCTACGCCGAAACGCGTCGCCTGTACGGCAAAGAGGTTTACCACCGTCCATCCCGGTTTATTGGTGAATTACCAGAGACCTGCGTGGAAGAGGTTCGCCTGCGCGCCACGGTCAGCCGTCCGGTAAGTCATCAACGGATGGGTACGCCGATGGCGGAGAACGACACCGGCTATAAGCTCGGTCAGCGTGTGCGTCACGCCAAATTTGGCGAGGGCACCATCGTCAACCTGGAAGGTAGCGGTGAACACAGTCGTTTGCAGGTCGCGTTCCAGGGGCAGGGGATCAAATGGCTGGTTGCTGCCTACGCCAGACTAGAAACCGTTTGATCGCCTGATGGCGCTACGCTTATCAGGCCTGCATGTCGCTTAATATTATGATTTGTAGGCCGGATAAGGCGAAGCCACCATCCGGCAATCTTTCGGTTAATATTCTGAAATCATAGATAAATCCCCCCGTTCTGCTAACCTTGCAGCATGAGGGGAAATTATTACTTTTTCGCCATCTGTTGCGTGTTGACGTCAAAATTTTGCTGGCGTAACATGCGCGCACGATTACGCTAAGAGGACATTCGCCTTGGACACACCCAGTAGATACTGGCTCATTATCCTGTCATCCAGGATCAACTCCTAAGGCTATCCCTTTTTGCTGATAGCCTTCGCGGTTGTCAGCGACCTTCTGTTTTTTCTCGTCGCGCCGAGTCAGGCTGTTTAATGGTCTGAAACCCAATTTGTTTCTGTGTGCCCACCGAACTGTCCGATAATTTTTTGCATTGGGAGTCCCGGTCATGCTGAGCGCATTTCAACTGGAAAACAATCGTTTAATACGTCTTGAGGCGGATGAAATTGATCATCTCGCCAGTTCGGTTTGGGTCGATTTAGTCGAGCCGGATGACGATGAACGAAACCGTGTGCAAAAGGACTTGGGCCAGAACCTGGCTACGCGCCCTGAACTGGAAGACATCGAAGCATCCGCACGTTTTTTTGAAGACGAAGACGGCCTGCACATCCACTCCTTCTTCTTCTATGAAGATGCCGACGATCATGCGGGCAACTCAACCGTGGCATTCACCATTCGCGAAGGTCGTCTGTTTACCCTGCGCGAGCGCGAACTGCCGGCGTTTCGCCTGTACCGTATGCGTGCGCGCAGCCAGTCGATGGTCGACGGCAACGCTTACGAGCTGCTGCTCGATCTGTTCGAAACGAAAATTGAACAGCTGGCGGATGAAATAGAGAATATCTACAGCGATCTGGAAAAACTCAGCCGCGTGATTATGGAAGGGCGTCAGGGCGATGAATATGACGAAGCGCTCTCCACGCTGGCGGAACTGGAAGATATCGGCTGGAAAGTTCGTCTGTGTCTGATGGATACCCAGCGCGCATTAAATTTCCTGGTGCGTAAGGCGCGACTGCCGGGCGGTCAGCTGGAGCAGGCGCGCGAGATCCTGCGCGATATCGAATCCCTGCTGCCGCACAATGAATCCCTGTTCCAGAAGGTTAACTTCCTGATGCAGGCGGCGATGGGCTTTATCAACATCGAACAGAACCGCATCATCAAGATCTTCTCGGTGGTTTCCGTGGTGTTCCTGCCGCCGACGCTGGTGGCATCCAGCTACGGCATGAACTTTGAGTTCATGCCGGAACTGCACTGGAGCTTCGGTTATCCCGGAGCGATTGTCTTTATGATGCTCGCGGGCCTGGCGCCGTATTTGTACTTTAAGCGCAAGAACTGGCTGTAGCAGAGAATTATTAACGCTCCCGTAGGCCTGATAAGCGCAGCGCCATCAGGCAGAAAGATGCCGGATGGCGACGTAACCGTCTTATCCGGCCTACAAAATCAGTGCCATCAGGCGCAATCACAGCCCCCTTCGCGTTCTGCGTAGGGTATAAATCGCATCCATCACGAATATCGCCAGCGCGACCCAGATAAAGGCGAACGTCACCATCTTATCTGCGCCCGGTACTTCACCGTAGAATGTTACCGCCAGCAGGAACATCAGCGTCGGCCCGATATACTGGAAAAAGCCCAGCGTGGACAGACGCAGACGGGTCGCTGCACCGGTAAAGCACAGCAGTGGAATGGTGGTCACGACCCCTGCTGCAATCAGCAACAGATTGAGCGACATGGGGTTCTGTCCCATATGGCTGGTTGGGCTGTCGGCAATACCAAACAGATAGATTGCCGCAATCGGTAACAGCCACAAGGTTTCGATCAGCATGCCGGTTTGCGCCTCGACGGCGATCTTCTTACGCACCAGGCCATAAAAAGCAAAGCTGAAGGCCAGTCCCAGCGCAATGATTGGCAGTGATCCAAACGTCCACAACTGTACCAGCACGCCGCAGGCGGCAAGCAGCACGGCCAGCCACTGCATGCGGCGAAAGCGCTCACCGAGGAAAATCATGCCCAATACGATATTCACCAAGGGGTTAATAAAGTAGCCGAGGCTGGCTTCCAGCATATGGTGGTTGTTGACCGCCCAAATGAATAGCAGCCAGTTTCCGCCGATGAGCACCGCGGAAAGCGCCAGCAGGAAAACCTTCTTTGGCGTTTGCAGCAGCGTTTTGACCCCTGACCATTGGCGGCTGATGCTCATCAGCACCACCATAAAGAAAAATGACCAAATCACACGGTGCGTCAGGATCTCGTCTGCGGGGACGTAGTAAATCAACTTGAAATATGCGGGTGCAATGCCCCAAATAAAATAGGCAGCAAGAGCGAGTAATACGCCCTGCCGCGTTTGCTTAGCATCCATCGGGAAAACTCATTTCAGAAATGTAACGGCAGTTTACCTTGTTTCAGGCGCTTACCCCACCATATACGTTGCGGTGGCGCTGGCGATATAAAGCTGCTCTTCGTTATGCAGCTCCACGCGTGCAACGGCAACTTTATTGCCTGCCCGCAGCAAACTGCTGGTAGCCGTGAAGCGATTCCCCCTGCCTGGGCGCAGATAATCGACGCGGAGATCGATGGTTCCCATGCGCGACATCCGCTGGCGCAGCTCGTCCTCGCTGATGGTTTCATGACGGGTCAGCGTACTGCCCACGCACACCAGTCCGGCTGCTACGTCCAATGCTGAGGCAATCACGCCGCCATGCAGGATGCTTTGCGCCCAGTTGCCGACCATCATCGGTTGGTTATTAAAGGCCAGTTGGGCAAACTCTTTTTCGTAACGTTCCAGCTCCAGCCCCAGCGCCCGGTTAAACGGCATATGGTAGACAAACATTTCGCCCACTAATTTCAGTGCTTGCTCAGCAGTCAGTACGGCAGACATACAATCCCTAACTCTCGATAGTTAATGAGGTGTTGATATTATGCTTCTTAATTGTTGTTTTCTACTTTGGGACGGGATAACTAACGAAGAGCGCACTAAGTATGTAAAATGCTATCAATAAAATCTTACAATTCATCAATATTTTAGTTCAGGAGAACATGACCGATGCGGGCGATTCTGGGATGGTTACTACCAGCAGTTATGCTGCCGTTGACCGTGTATGCGCAGGAAGCGACAGTGAAAGAGATTCATGATGCACCCGCTGTGCGCGGCAGTATTATTGCCAACATGCTGCAAGAGCATGACAATCCTTTCACGCTTTACCCTTATGACACCAACTACCTCATCTACACCAATACCAGCGACATGAATAAAGAGGCCATCAGCAGCTATAGCTGGTCTGAAAATGCGCGTAAAGATGAGGTGAAGTTTCAGCTGAGCCTGGCGTTTCCGCTGTGGCGCGGGATTTTAGGCCCGAACTCCGTGCTTGGTGGTTCCTATACCCAGAAATCCTGGTGGCAGCTTTCTAATAGCGAAGAATCGGCACCGTTTCGCGAAACTAACTACGAACCACAACTGTTCCTCGGTTTTGCCACCGATTACCGCGTTGCCGGCTGGACGCTACGTGATGTGGAAATGGGATACAACCACGACTCTAACGGTCGTTCCGAACCGACCTCGCGCAGCTGGAACCGCCTGTATACCCGCCTGATGGCAGAAAACGGTAACTGGCTGGTAGAAGTGAAGCCGTGGTACGTCATCGGCAGCACTGACGATAACCCTGATATCACTAAATATATGGGCTACTATCAGCTCAAACTGGGTTACCACCTCGGTGACGCCGTGTTAAGCGCGAAAGGTCAGTACAACTGGAATACCGGCTACGGCGGCGCTGAGTTGGGTGTCAGCTACCCCATCACCAAACATGTTCGTCTTTATACCCAGGTCTACAGTGGTTATGGCGAGTCGCTGATTGACTATAACTTTAATCAGACGCGCGTTGGCGTGGGCGTAATGCTCAACGATATCTTCTGATCGGCATTGAGAGTATTTTAATCATTGCAGTTTCTCTCTCAGGCGCTGAAAATAGCGCCTGTTTTTATTTAAGGTTAACGGGGTTAATGTGGCGCAGGCGGAAGTGTTGAATCTGGAAATGGGCGCTAAACAGGTTTTGCAGGAAACCTTTGGCTACCAACAGTTTCGCCCTGGTCAGGAAGAAATCATCGACACCGTGCTCTCTGGCCGCGACTGCCTGGTCGTTATGCCAACCGGTGGTGGTAAATCCCTGTGTTATCAAATTCCCGCATTATTGCTGAACGGCCTCACCGTTGTTGTCTCGCCGCTGATTTCCCTGATGAAAGACCAGGTCGATCAGCTGCTGGCAAACGGTGTAGCGGCGGCGTGTCTGAACTCCACCCAGAGCCGTGAACAGCAGCAAGAGGTGATGGCAGGCTGCCGTAGCGGGCAAATCCGCCTGCTGTACATTGCGCCCGAGCGCCTGATGCTGGATAACTTCCTTGATAATCTGGCGCACTGGAACCCGGTACTGCTGGCGGTAGATGAAGCGCACTGTATTTCCCAGTGGGGGCATGATTTCCGCCCGGAATATGCCGCGCTGGGTCAGCTGCGTCAGCGTTTCCCTGCGCTGCCGTTTGTGGCGCTCACGGCCACCGCCGATGACACCACCCGGCTGGATATTGTGCGTCTGCTCGGGCTTAACGATCCCCTCATTCAGATCAGCAGCTTTGACCGTCCCAATATCCGCTACATGCTAATGGAGAAGTTTAAGCCGCTCGATCAGCTGATGCGCTACGTGCAGGAACAACGCGGAAAGTCCGGCATTATTTACTGTAACAGCCGCGCGAAGGTTGAAGACACCGCGGCGCGTCTGCAAAGCCGTGGGATCAGCGCTGGGGCCTATCATGCCGGGTTGGACAACAACGTGCGCGCCGACGTGCAGGAGAAATTCCAGCGCGACGACCTGCAAATCGTTGTTGCGACCGTGGCGTTTGGCATGGGAATTAACAAACCCAACGTGCGCTTCGTGGTGCATTTTGATATCCCGCGTAATATCGAGTCCTACTATCAGGAAACTGGGCGTGCCGGGCGTGATGGCCTGCCCGCAGAAGCGATGCTGTTTTACGATCCGGCCGATATGGCGTGGCTCCGCCGTTGTCTCGAAGAGAAACCCGCCGGACAGCTGCTGGATATCGAGCGTCACAAGCTCAATGCGATGGGGGCCTTTGCCGAGGCGCAAACCTGTCGCCGTCTGGTGCTGTTGAACTATTTTGGCGAAGGGCGTCAGGAGCCGTGCGGCAACTGCGATATTTGTCTCGATCCGCCAAAACAGTACGACGGCTTAATGGATGCGCGTAAAGCGCTGTCGACGATCTACCGCGTTAACCAACGTTTTGGTATGGGCTATGTCGTCGAGGTTCTGCGCGGGGCGAATAACCAGCGCATTCGTGAGATGGCGCATGACAAGCTGCCGGTCTACGGTATTGGTCGTGAACAGAGCCACGAACATTGGGTTAGCGTCATTCGCCAGCTGATTCACCTCGGACTGGTGACGCAGAATATTGCCCACCACTCCGCGTTGCAGTTAACCGAAGCTGCGCGTCCGGTACTGCGCGGCGTTGTGCCGCTACAGCTTGCCGTGCCGCGTATTGTGGCGCTTAAACCACGCGCAATGCAGAAATCCTTTGGCGGTAACTACGATCGTAAGCTGTTTGCCAAACTGCGTAAGCTGCGTAAGGCCATTGCCGATGAAGAGAATATCCCGCCGTATGTGGTCTTTAACGACGCCACGCTGATTGAAATGGCCGAGCAAATGCCGGTGTCACCGAGCGAAATGCTGAGCGTCAACGGCGTGGGAATGCGTAAACTTGAGCGTTTTGGCAAAGAGTTTATGGCACTTATCCGCGCACATGTTGATGGTGACGACGAAGAGTAGTCAGCCAGGCAAAAAAGTGCCAGGATGGTGACTCTCTGAACTATTTCCCCGCGAGTCATTTTTATGTTAACGCTATTTTTTACTGTTGCGTTGGTACACATCGTAGCGCTGATGAGTCCTGGCCCCGATTTTTTCTTTGTTTCGCAAACGGCCGTTAGCCGCTCGCGCAAAGAGGCGATGATGGGTGTGCTGGGTA
This sequence comes from Citrobacter sp. wls829, assembly GCF_005280825.1. Classification (NCBI taxonomy): domain Bacteria; kingdom Pseudomonadati; phylum Pseudomonadota; class Gammaproteobacteria; order Enterobacterales; family Enterobacteriaceae; genus Citrobacter; species Citrobacter sp. wls829. The sequence continues at coordinate 27,365 of NZ_SZWP01000077.1, read as the reverse complement.
TTACCTGCGGCGTCATGGTCTGGGCGGGCGTGGCACTGCTCGGTCTGCATCTGATCATCGAAAAAATGGCCTGGCTGCACACTATTATTATGGTCGGCGGTGGTCTGTATCTGTGCTGGATGGGGTATCAGATGCTGCGCGGCGCGTTTAAAAAACAGGACGTTGCGGCACCCGCGCCGCAGGTTGAGCTGGCGCAGAGCGGACGCAGTTTTTTAAAAGGTCTGTTGACCAACCTGGCGAATCCCAAAGCCATTATCTATTTTGGCTCCGTCTTTTCGCTGTTTGTCGGCGACAACGTCGGTACCGCTGCCCGTTGGGGTATTTTCGCGCTGATTATCGTCGAGACGCTGGCGTGGTTTACCGTGGTTGCCAGCCTGTTTGCACTGCCGAAAATGCGTCGTGGCTATCAGCGTCTGGCGAAGTGGATTGACGGCTTTGCCGGCGCGTTATTCGCGGGCTTCGGCATTCATCTGATTATTTCGCGTTAACTTACCAGTAGGCCGGATAAGCGGTAGCGTCATCCGGCACTGATCTCAGGCATGCCGTGCTGACGCCAGCAGGGCACCTATCAGCATAAACAGCGAACCAAACACTTTGTTCAGCGCCTTCATTTGCTTTGGCCCTTTAATCCAGCCTGCAATGCGGGTGGCCAGCGTCGCATAACCGATCATCACAATAATATCGACCACGATGGTGGTCACGCCCAGCACCACGTACTGCATCAACTGCGGCTCCTGCGGCATGATGAACTGCGGGAACAGGGCGGCGAGAAATACAATGCTCTTTGGGTTGGTCAGGTTGACGAAGACGGCGCGCTTGAACAGGCGACTGCGTGATTGCGTATTGGCGATGGTGTTCAGGTCGATGGCACCCGCCGCGCGCCATTGCTGAATGCCCAACCAGATAAGATAGGCTGCCCCCGCCCACTTCAGTACCTCAAAGGCGATCACTGACCGTGAGAATAGCGTTCCTAGCCCAACACCGACCAGCACGATATGAATGCCAAGCCCGGTCTGCAAACCGGCAATCGACGCCGCTGCTCCCCGATAACCATGGCTGATGGCGGTTGTCATGGTGTTGATCGCCCCTGAACCTGGCGACAAGCTCAAAACAATGGACGTCAGCAGGTAGGCGAACCACCATTCAAAGGTCATGAGAAACTCCCGACTTGTCTATTTTTATGCCACAATACGCTACTGCCGATGCGTTGTAACAGGCTCGGCAAAAAAAACGATTTTACTTGGTCAACGAGGCTGGATACCCGATGTTTCAGCAGCAAAAAGACTGGGAAACAAGAGAAAACGCGTTTGCCGCTTTTTCCATGGGGCCACTGACAGATTTCTGGCGTCAGCGGGAGGAAGCGGAATTCACTGGCGTAGATAATGTTCCCGTACGCTTTGTTCGCTTTCGTGCAGAAAAAAACGATCGCGTCATCGTCGTTTGTCCCGGGCGCATAGAAAGCTACGTAAAATACGCTGAACTGGCGTATGACCTGTTTTATTCTGGTTTTGACGTCCTCATTATCGACCATCGTGGCCAGGGGCGTTCCGGGCGGATGCTCTCGGATCCGCACCGTGGCCATGTGGATAACTTTAATGACTATGTCGACGATTTGACCGCCTTCTGGCAGCAGGAAGTGCAGCCAGGTCCATGGAGAAAACGCTATATACTGGCGCATTCCATGGGAGGCGCTATTGCCACGCTGTTCCTGCAGCGCCACCCTAATCAGTGTGATGCTATTGCCCTCAGCGCACCGATGTTCGGGATCGTGATGCGCTTTCCTGACTGGATGGTGCGCCATATTCTTGACTGGGCTGAAGGGTATCCGCGCATTCGCGAAGGCTATGCCATGGGGACCGGTCGCTGGCGGGCGTTGCCGTTTGGGATGAATGCGCTCACCCATAGCCGACAGCGCTATCGGCGTAATCTGCGCTTCTATGCTGATGATCCGCAGTTGCGCGTAGGCGGCCCGACCTATCATTGGGTGCGTGAAGGCATTCTGGCGGGTGAGCAGGTGTTGGCCGGGGCCGGAGATGATGCGACCCCGACGTTGCTTATTCAGGCTGAAGAAGAGCGTGTGGTGGATAACCGCATGCACTATCGTTTTTGTGAACTCCGCGCTGCAGCGGGCCATCCTGTAGAAGGAGGTCAACCGCTGGTCATAAAAGGCGCCTACCATGAGATCCTTTTTGAAAAGGACGCAATGCGCTCAGTCGCGCTCAACGCCATTGTTGAATTTTTCGACAGGCATAACTCATCCAGCGGACACCGCTTTGCTTAGAGGTTTAATTTTTTATGTATCAGGTAGTTGCATCTGATTTAGACGGTACGCTGCTTTCCCCCGACCATACCCTGTCCCCGTATGCCAAAGAGACGCTGAAACTGCTGACGGCTCGTGGTGTGAATTTTGTGTTTGCGACCGGCCGTCATCATATTGATGTAGGGCAAATTCGCGACAATCTCGGCATTAAGTCCTACATGATCACCTCCAACGGTGCGCGCGTACATGATACTGACGGGAATCTTGTGTTCTCGCATAACCTGGATCGCGACATTGCCAGCGATCTGTTTGGTGTGGTGAATGCGAACCCGGATATCGTGACCAACGTGTATCGCGACGATGAGTGGTTTATGAACCGCCATCGCCCGGATGAAATGCGTTTCTTTAAAGAAGCGGTGTTTAACTACTCACTGTTTGAACCTGCGCTGCTGGAGCCGGAAGGCGTCAGTAAAGTGTTTTTCACCACCGACTCTCACGAAATCCTGCTGCCGCTGGAGCAGGCGATTAACGCCCGTTGGGGTGATCGTGTGAACGTCAGTTTCTCCACGCTGACCTGTCTGGAAGTGATGGCGGGTGGCGTATCAAAAGGCCATGCGCTGGAAGCGGTGGCAAAAGCGATGGGCTTCAGCCTGAAAGACTGTATCGCCTTTGGTGACGGCATGAATGACGCCGAAATGCTATCGATGGCGGGAAAAGGCTGCATTATGGGTAATGCACATCAGCGCCTGAAGGATCTGCACCCGGAGCTGGACGTGATTGGGCTTAATGCCGACGATGCTGTGCCGCATTATCTGCGAGAACTGTTTTTACAGTAACGGAACCGCTCATTAGTTAGTCAGTTGTCAACCGTGAACTTCGCTACAATGGGTGTATCTTTTGTTCAGAGACATCTATTGTGGCGCTACTCATCATTACCACTATTCTGTGGGCCTTTTCCTTTAGCCTGTTTGGCGAGTACCTTGCTGGTCATGTCGATAGCTATTTTGCCGTGCTGGTGCGGGTCGGACTGGCTGCGCTGGTGTTCCTGCCATTTCTGCGTACCCGCGGCCACAGCGTAAAGACTATTGGTCTGTACATGCTGGTGGGTGCCATGCAGCTTGGCATCATGTATATGCTGAGTTTCCGTGCTTATTTGTACCTGACGGTTTCCGAGCTGCTGTTATTTACCGTCCTGACACCGCTCTATATCACACTGATTTATGACCTGATGAGCCGACGCCGTTTACGCTGGAGCTACGCGTTTAGCGCACTGCTGGCGGTGATTGGGGCGGGGATCATTCGTTACGATCAGGTGACCAGTCATTTCTGGACCGGTCTGCTGCTGGTACAGCTTTCCAACATCAGCTTTGCCATCGGCATGGTGGGCTATAAGCGTCTGATGGAAACCCGTCCCATGCCGCAACACAACGCCTTTGCCTGGTTTTATATGGGGGCATTACTGGTGGCGGTCGTTGCCTGGCTTATAGTAGGGAATGCGCAAAAAATGCCTGAAACTTCGCTGCAGTGGGGGATTCTGGTGTTCCTTGGCGTGGCAGCATCGGGCATCGGTTACTTTATGTGGAACTACGGCGCGACGCAGGTAGATGCAGGCACACTGGGTATCATGAACAATATGCATGTGCCTGCGGGGCTGTTGGTTAATCTGGCCATCTGGCACCAGCAGCCTCACTGGCCAAGCTTCATCATTGGTGCGGCTGTTATAGTGGCCTCACTGTGGGTGCATCGAAAGTGGGTCGCTCCGCACTCCGCACAAACGGCAGGTGATCGCAGGCGTGATTCCGCGCTGAGCGAATAAATGCTTCCGTGACCGGCTGACGCTGCTCGCCATCGCGCACAGCGGCGTACAGTCGGCTCCACAATCCATCACCCAGGGTTTTGGTCACTACCAGGCCCTGGCGTTCAAAACTCTCCACTACCCAGTGCGGCAGCGCTGCAATACCCATTCTGGCGGCGACCATCTGGATCAGCAGCAGGGTGTTATCCACGCTCTTCAGCGACGGGCTAACGCCAGCAGGCTGCAGGAAATGCCGCCAGACATCCAGTCGGCTGCGCTGTACAGGATAAATCAACAGGGTTTCGCTGGCTAAATCTTCCGGCGTTACCTGCGTTTTGCTGGCCAGTGGGTGATCGGGCGCCAGTATCAGACGGACTTCAAAATCAAACATCGGTGAATAGTGCAGGCCGCTGCGCGGCAGAATGTCGGATGTCATCACCAGGTCCAGCTCATCCTGCTGCAGGGCTGGTTGCGGATCGAAAGTCACGCCGGATTTAAAATCCATCTCTACCTGTGGCCAGTTAGCACGGAAATTCTCCAGCGCGGGGGTCAGCCACTGAATACAGCTGTGACATTCAATGGCGATGCGCAGCCGGGTTTGCTGCGGTTCGTTGCATGCCTGAAGCGCGCGACCGATTTGTGGCAACACCTGATTGGCCAACTGCAACAAAATTTCACCCTGTGGCGTAAAACGTAGCGGCTGGCTTTTACGCACAAATAGCCGAAAGCCGAGGCGTTGTTCCAGATCGCTGAACTGGTGAGACAGGGCGGATTGGGTCTGATGCAACGTCGCTGCTGCGCCTGCCAGCGACCCACTGTTCCGCAACGCCTGTAGCGTTTTCAGATGCTTAATCTCGATCATGAAAGTCCTTCACTTCGGCATGAATAAATTGCGCTTGAGGAATATACAGTAACCGCCAATTATGGATGTGTAAACATCTGGACGGCTAAAATCCTTCGTCTTTTAAATTTATGGTGCGTTGGCTTCGTTTCCCCACCCCAGTCACTTACTTCAGTAAGCTCCTGGGGATGAGCAAACTTGCCGCCTTCCCTAAATTCAAAATCCATAGGATTTACATATAATTAGAGGAAGAAAAATGACAATATTGAATCACACCCTCGGTTTCCCTCGCGTTGGCCTGCGTCGCGAGTTGAAAAAAGCGCAAGAAAGCTACTGGGCGGGTAACGCCTCTCGTGAAGAATTGCTGGCAACGGGTCGCGAATTGCGCGCTCGTCACTGGGATCAACAAAAGCAAGCTGGCGTTGACCTGCTGCCAGTGGGCGATTTCGCCTGGTACGATCATGTGCTGACCACCAGTTTGCTGCTGGGTAACGTTCCGGCCCGTCATCAGAACAATGATGGCTCTGTCGATATCGACACCTTATTCCGCATTGGCCGTGGTCGCGCACCGACCGGTGAACCGGCGGCAGCGGCAGAAATGACCAAATGGTTTAATACCAACTATCACTACATGGTGCCTGAATTTACCAAAGGTCAGCAGTTCAAACTGACCTGGACTCAACTGCTGGATGAAGTGGACGAAGCGCTGGCGCTGGGCCACAAAGTGAAGCCCGTCCTGCTGGGTCCGGTCACCTACCTGTGGCTGGGGAAAGTGAAGGGTGAGCAGTTTGATCGCCTGAGTCTGCTGAACGACATCCTGCCGGTTTACCAGCAGGTGCTGGCTGAGCTGGCTAAACGCGGTGTTGAGTGGGTACAGATTGATGAACCTGCGCTGGTGCTGGAGTTGCCCCAGGAATGGCTGAACGCCTTTAAACCGGCGTACGATGCGCTGACCGGGCAGGTGAAGCTGCTACTGACTACCTATTTCGAAGGCGTGACGCCGAATCTGGATACCATCACCGCGCTGCCGGTACAGGGTCTGCACGTGGATCTGGTTCATGGTAAAGATGACGTAGCCGAGTTGCACTCGCGTTTGCCCGCTAACTGGCTGCTCTCCGCAGGCCTGATTAACGGCCGTAACGTCTGGCGCGCCGATCTGACCGAGAAATATGCACAGATTAAAGACATTGTCGGGAAACGTGAGCTGTGGGTCGCCTCCTCCTGCTCCCTGCTGCACAGTCCTATCGATCTGAGTGTCGAAACCCGCCTGGATGCCGAAGTGAAAAGCTGGTTTGCCTTCGCCCTGCAAAAGTGCGGTGAACTGGCGCTGCTGCGTGATGCGCTGAACAGCGGTGATACTACTGCACTGGTCGCGTGGAGTGCGCCAATTCAGGCGCGTCGTCAGTCAACCCGCGTCCACAATGCGGCAGTGGAAAAACGTCTGGCGGCTATCACCGCGCAGGACAGCCAGCGTACTCACGCTTACCCGGTACGTGCCGAAGCCCAGCGTGCGCGCTTTAACCTGCCAGCGTGGCCGACCACCACTATCGGTTCCTTCCCGCAAACTACGGAAATCCGCGGCCTGCGTCTGGATTTTAAAAAGGGTAACCTGGATGCGGGCAACTATCGCACCGGTATCGCCGAGCACATCAAACAGGCGATCGCTGAGCAGGAACGTTTAGGCCTGGACGTGCTGGTACACGGCGAAGCCGAGCGTAACGACATGGTTGAATACTTTGGCGAGCATCTGGACGGTTTTGTCTTTACTCAGAATGGTTGGGTACAGAGCTACGGCTCCCGCTGCGTGAAGCCGCCGGTAGTGATTGGTGACGTGAGTCGTCCGGAAGCGATTACCGTTGAGTGGGCAAAATACGCCCAGTCGCTGACTGACAAACCGGTCAAAGGCATGCTGACAGGCCCGGTGACCATTCTTTGCTGGTCATTCCCGCGCGAAGATGTGACCCGCGAAACCATCGCTAAGCAGATTGCGCTGGCACTGCGTGACGAAGTCGCCGATCTGGAAGCCGCCGGTATTGGCATCATCCAGATTGATGAACCGGCGCTGCGTGAAGGTCTGCCGCTGCGTCGTAGCGACTGGGCGGCGTATCTGGAATGGGGTGTCGAGGCCTTCCGTATCAACGCCGCGGTGGCGAAGGACGAAACGCAGATCCATACCCACATGTGTTACTGCGAGTTCAACGACATCATGGATTCCATCGCTGCGCTTGATGCCGACGTGATCACCATTGAAACCTCGCGTTCCGACATGGAGCTACTGGAGTCGTTCGAAGAGTTCGACTACCCGAACGAAATCGGGCCGGGCGTATACGACATTCACTCGCCAAATGTGCCAAGCGTGGAATGGATTGAAGCCCTGCTGAAGAAAGCGGAACAGCGTATCCCGGCTGAGCGTCTGTGGGTGAACCCGGACTGTGGGCTGAAGACGCGTGGCTGGCCGGAAACCCGCGCAGCGCTGGCGAACATGGTGAAAGCGGCGCAGAACCTGCGTCAGGCTTAATTAGGTGCCCGATCGCCGGGGGCGTTAACGCTTACCCGGCCAACAGGAACGTGCAAGTCGTTGTAAGCCCGGTAAGGCGTAGCCGCCACCGGGCGATTAACATTTATTTCTTCCCACCATATTGCGCAAACCACGCCAGCATTCTTTGCCAGCCGTCATTGGCGGACTCTTCGTGATAGCTCGGGCGATAATCCGCGTTAAAAGCATGCCCGGCATCGGGATACACCACGATTTCTGCTTTGGCATTCGCCGCGCGCAATGCCTGACGCATGGTTTCCACGCTTTCCTGCGAAATACTGGTGTCCTGCGCGCCATAAAGCCCCAACACGGGGGCGTTAAGATCGGTAGCGATATCGACAGGATGCCTGGGCGAGTTCAGCGTTTTGTCGCCGACCAGTTTGCCATACCATGCCACTGCCGCTTTTAACTGCGGGTTGTGTGCGGCATACAGCCAGGTGATGCGTCCACCCCAGCAAAAACCAGTGATCATCAGTCGGTGTGCGTCACCACCGTTGCGTGAGGCCCAACTGGCGACGTGGTCCAGATCGGCCAGAACCTGAGAGTCCGGGACTTTGGCCACCAGGCCGCTTAACAGCGTTGAAATATCGGCAAAATCATTCGGATCGCCCTCGCGAAAGTAAAGCTCTGGAGCGACAGCCAGATACCCTTCCAGCGCCAGGCGGCGACAAATATCACGGATGTGTTCATGAACGCCAAAAATTTCCTGCACGACGATAACAACCGGTAGCGGACCTTCGCTGTGCTTCGGGCGTGCATGATACGCAGGCATATCATCGCCTTGAGACGGAATCGACGTTATTCCCGCGATGATTTCGTTATCCGGGGTGTGAACCGCCGTTGCTGCGGGTGGGGATACTGCAGGTGCAAAGCCAGATTGTCGTGTTGTTGCCATGGTATTCTCCGTACCCTTAAGTATTTAGCCAAATAGCGCATCATTAACTATAGACGCGTGCAACGAACCACATTGCCTTAAACGGTCTATCTTTTGTGCAAGGCTTGCCTGTATCGAACAGTTAATGTGATGTTCATCACTATTTGACGGTAATGAAATGCAATTGATTTACATCAAAGTGATGACTGTCACGAAAATATGTTTATGCCTTCGGTAAAGTGTGTTTTTGCTTCTTCTGACAAAACCGATTCACAGAGGAGTTTTTATGTCTAAGTCTGATGTTTTTCATCTCGGCCTCACCAAGAACGATTTACAAGGGGCTACGCTTGCTATCGTCCCTGGCGACCCTGAGCGTGTGGAAAAGATCGCCGCGCTGATGGACAAGCCGGTTAAGCTGGCATCTCATCGCGAGTTCACTACCTGGCGTGCTGAGCTGGATGGTAAAGCTGTGATTGTCTGCTCTACCGGTATCGGCGGTCCGTCGACCTCTATCGCCGTAGAAGAACTGGCGCAACTGGGCATTCGTACCTTCCTGCGTATCGGTACGACCGGCGCTATTCAGCCGCATATCAACGTGGGCGACGTGCTGGTTACCACCGCGTCTGTCCGTCTGGACGGGGCGAGCCTGCACTTTGCACCGATGGAATTTCCGGCTGTTGCCGATTTCGAATGCACCACCGCGCTGGTGGAAGCCGCGAAATCTATTGGCGCGACTACCCACGTCGGCGTGACCGCCTCTTCAGATACCTTCTACCCAGGCCAGGAGCGTTATGACACCTTCTCTGGTCGCGTGGTGAGCCGTTTCAAAGGCTCGATGGAAGAGTGGCAGTCCATGGGCGTCATGAACTACGAAATGGAATCCGCTACGCTGCTGACCATGTGTGCAAGCCAGGGTCTGCGTGCCGGTATGGTTGCGGGTGTTATCGTTAACCGTACTCAGCAAGAAATCCCGAATGCTGAAACCATGAAGCAAACGGAAAGCCACGCGGTGAAAATCGTGGTAGAGGCTGCACGTCGCCTGCTGTAATTTTCTCTCCTTTCTGAAAAGGCCGACATGTTCGGCCTTTTTATTTTGCGCAGTACCTCGCAGGAAATTCCTTTTAAACTGGACGTTTATACAGCACAATTCTATTTTGTGCGGGTAAGTCGTTGCTGTAAGGGGGGCGTAGTGGATATTTCGATAATGATAAGTGCCGTCGTGGCGTTAGCTGCAGGGCTGCTTGTGGGCTGGCTGGCGACCAAAGCGCGTGCCGACCAAATCCGCGCGGATCTTATCGAAGAACGGCGTGAACTGGATATTGCGCTAAGCGCCGCACGTCAACAGCTGGCGCAGGAAGCCCACTGGCGCGACGAGTGCGAGCTACTCAACAACGAACTTCGCAGCCTGCAGAGTATTAACACCTCTCTGGAAGCCGATCTCCGGGAAGTCACCACGCGACTCGACGCGACGCAACAGCATGCGGAAGATAAAATCCGCCAGATGATCAACAGCGAACAGCGTCTGAGCGAACAGTTCGAAAACCTGGCAAACCGTATTTTTGAACACAGCAATCGTCGCGTTGATGAGCAAAATCGCCAAAGCCTGAATAGCTTGCTTACACCATTACGTGAACAGCTGGACGGTTTTCGCCGCCAGGTGCAGGATAGCTTTGGCAAAGAGGCGCAAGAGCGTCATACCCTGGCGCACGAAATTCGTAACCTCCAGCAACTGAACGCGCAGATGGCGCAAGAAGCGGTTAACCTGACACGGGCGCTGAAAGGCGATAACAAAACCCAGGGCAACTGGGGAGAAGTCGTACTCACGCGGGTACTGGAGGCGTCCGGTCTGCGCGAAGGTTATGAATATGAAACTCAGGTCAGCATAGAAAATGACGCACGATCGCGGATGCAGCCGGATGTTATTGTCCGATTGCCGCAGGGCAAAGACGTGGTGATCGATGCGAAAATGACGCTGGTGGCCTATGAACGCTACTTTAATGCAGAGGATGACTACACCCGCGAAAGTGCGTTACAGGAACATATCGCCTCCGTGCGTAACCATATTCGTCTGCTGGGCCGCAAAGACTATCAGCAGTTGCCGGGATTACGTACGCTTGATTATGTGCTGATGTTTATCCCGGTTGAGCCCGCTTTTCTGCTGGCGCTGGACAGGCAGCCCGAACTGATTACAGAAGCACTCAGAAATAATATTATGCTGGTAAGCCCGACCACGTTGTTGGTGGCATTGCGCACCATTGCTAATCTGTGGCGGTATGAGCATCAAAGTCGTAATGCGCAGCAGATCGCGGACCGGGCCAGCAAGCTTTATGACAAAATGCGGCTGTTTGTCGATGATATGTCGGCAATTGGTCAGAGCCTGGACAAGGCACAAGATAACTATCGGCAGGCGATGAAAAAATTGTCTTCAGGGCGTGGAAACGTTCTGGCTCAGGCAGAAGCGTTTCGTGGATTGGGTGTAGAAATTAAGCGTGAGATTAATCCTGAACTGGCTGAACAAGCCACGAGCCAGGATGAAGAGTTTCGTTTACGTTCGGTCCCCGAGGCGCAACAAGACGAGACTTACCCCGATGGAGAGGCGGTAAATCAGCAATCAAACTAGCCCGTTTGGGTTAGTTGAACCCGGTAGAAGGGTAGGGCAAATTGGCCCAATCTGTTACACTTCTCGAACATTTTTTGGATGAGCAGGCACTGAGATGGTGGATAATTCACAAGAAACGACGCACTTTGGCTTTCAGACCGTCGCTAAAGAGCAGAAAGCTGACATGGTGGCCCACGTTTTTCATTCTGTGGCGTCTAAATATGACGTTATGAATGACTTAATGTCATTTGGCATTCATCGTTTGTGGAAGCGCTTCACCATTGATTGCAGTGGCGTGCGCCGTGGGCAGACTGTCCTGGATTTAGCCGGTGGTACGGGCGATCTGACGGCGAAATTTTCTCGCATGGTCGGTGAAACCGGGAAAGTGGTTCTGGCGGATATCAATGACTCAATGCTCAAAATGGGTCGCGAAAAACTGCGCAACATTGGCGTGATTGGCAACGTCGAGTATGTCCAGGCGAACGCGGAAGCATTGCCGTTCCCGGACAACACCTTTGACTGCATTACCATTTCGTTCGGCCTGCGTAACGTCACGGATAAAGACAAAGCACTGCGTTCTATGTATCGCGTGTTGAAGCCTGGTGGACGTTTACTGGTGTTGGAATTTTCCAAGCCGATTATCGAGCCGCTGAGCAAAGCGTATGACGCATACTCTTTCCATATTCTGCCGCGTATCGGTTCAATGGTGGCAAGCGATGCCGATAGTTACCGCTATCTGGCGGAGTCCATCCGTATGCATCCCGATCAGGACACGTTAAAAGCAATGATGCAAGATGCCGGGTTTGAAAGCGTTGATTACTACAACCTGACGGCAGGTGTTGTTGCGCTGCATCGTGGTTACAAGTTCTGACAGGAGATCGGGGATGCCTTTTAAACCCTTAGTGACCGCAGGCGTTGAAAATCTGTTCAACACCTTTCTGTATCGTTCACCGGCACTGAAATCAGCCAGAACGCGTTTGCAGGGCAAGGTGCTGCGTGTAGATCTCAAAGGATTTTCGACCCCGCTAGTCCTGGTGTTTAGCGAACGCCAGGTTGATGTACTGGGGGCATGGGAAGGCGAAGCTGATTGCACCGTGATCACGCATGCCAGCGTGTTACCAAAATTGCGCGATCGCCAGCAGCTCACGGCGCTTATCCGCAGCGGCGAGCTGGAAGTGCAGGGCGATATTCAAGTGGTGCAGAACGTTGTCGCGCTGGCAGACCTGGCGGAGTTCGATCCCGCAGAACTGCTTGCCCCTTATACTGGCGATATTGTTGCAGAAGGGATCAGCAAGACCCTGCGCGGTGGGGCTACGTTTTTATGCCGTACCGTTCAACGTCAGCAGCGTTATGTTGCCGAAGCGATCACCGAAGAGTGGCGCATGGCCCCGGGCCCGCTGGAAGTTGCATGGTTTGCCGAAGAAACCGCTGCCGTTGAGCGTGCGGTCGACTCCCTGGCCAAACGGCTGGAAAAACTGGAGGCCAAATGACGCCAGGTGAAGTACGGCGCCTTTATTTCATCATTCGCACTTTCTTAAGCTACGGTCTTGATGAACTCATCCCCAAAATGCGTATTACGCTGCCGCTTAGGTTGTGGCGCTACACGTTGTTCTGGATGCCAAACCGGCATAAAGATAAACCGCTGGGTGAAAGGCTGAGACTGGCTTTGCAGGAGCTGGGACCGGTGTGGATCAAGTTTGGTCAAATGCTTTCCACCCGCCGCGACCTTTTTCCTCCGCAAATCGCCGATCAGCTTGCACTGCTGCAGGACCGGGTGGCCCCATTCGATGGGCAACGCGCAAAACAACAAATCGAAGAAGCAATGGGCGGACTCCCTGTTGAAGAATGGTTTGATGATTTTGACATCACCCCGCTGGCATCTGCGTCTATTGCACAGGTACACACTGCGCGACTGAAATCGAACGGCAAAGAGGTCGTGATCAAGGTCATTCGCCCGGATATTCTGCCGGTCATCAGAGCCGATTTAAAACTGATCTATCGCCTTGCTCGCTGGGTGCCTCGCTTGCTGCCGGATGGTCGCCGCCTGCGGCCAACGGAAGTGGTGCGTGAATATGAAAAAACGCTGATCGATGAGCTGAATCTGCTGCGCGAGTCGGCGAACGCGATTCAGCTGCGGCGTAATTTTGAAGACAGCCCGATGCTGTACATCCCGGAAGTGTATTCTGACTATTGCAGTCAGAACATGATGGTGATGGAGCGTATTTACGGTATCCCTGTTTCAGATGTTGCCGCGCTTGAGAAGAACGGCACCAATATGCAACTGTTGGCTGAGCGTGGCGTTCAGGTCTTCTTTACTCAGGTATTCCGCGACAGCTTTTTCCATGCGGATATGCACCCTGGGAATATTTTTGTTAGCTATGAACACCCTGAGAACCCGAAATATATTGGCATTGACTGCGGGATTGTCGGTTCGTTGAATAAAGAAGATAAGCGCTACCTGGCGGAAAACTTTATCGCGTTCTTTAACCGCGACTACCGCAAGGTTGCCGAGTTGCACGTAGATTCTGGCTGGGTTCCGCCGGACACCAACGTCGAAGAATTTGAATTTGCTATTCGTACCGTGTGTGAACCGATATTTGAAAAACCGCTGTCGGAAATTTCATTTGGTCACGTGCTGTTGAACCTGTTTAACACCGCACGTCGGTTTAATATGGAAGTCCAGCCGCAACTGGTGCTGTTACAGAAGACATTGTTGTATGTTGAGGGCGTTGGTCGACAGCTGTATCCGCAGTTAGATTTATGGAAAACAGCCAAGCCATTTCTGGAGTCGTGGATTAAAGATCAGGTCGGTATTCCTGCGCTTGTCAGGGCTTTTAAAGAAAAAGCACCGTTCTGGGTCGAAAAAATGCCAGAAATACCTGAACTTGTGTATGACAGTTTGCGCCAGGGCAAATATTTACAACACAGTGTTGATAAGATTGCGCGCGAGCTTCAGGCGAATCATGTTCGTCAGGGACAATCCCGTTATTTATTGGGTATTGGCGCAACGCTGCTGCTAAGTGGGACATTCTTGCTGGTAAGCCGTCCTGAGTGGGGTTTGATGCCTGGCTGGCTAATGGCGGGTGGCGTCATTGCCTGGCTGATAGGCTGGCGCAAAATGCGCTGAATTTTTCATCGCCCAAGGCAGGTCGTGTAACGTATACTACGGTCTTATTAATTCATCATCTATAACAGAGGAACATGTATGGGTGGTATCAGTATCTGGCAGTTGTTGATCATTGCCGTCATCGTTGTACTGCTATTCGGCACCAAGAAACTCGGCTCCATCGGTTCCGATCTTGGCGCGTCAATCAAAGGCTTCAAAAAGGCGATGGGTGATGATGAACCTAAGCAAGATAAAACCAGCCAGGACGCTGATTTTACTGCTAAATCCATCACCGATAAGCAGGGTGAAGTGAAAAAAGAAGACGCCAAAAGCCACGATAAAGAGCAGGTATAATCCGTGTTTGATATCGGTTTTAGCGAACTGCTATTGGTGTTCGTGATTGGCCTCATTGTTCTGGGGCCACAACGACTGCCGGTGGCGGTAAAAACGGTCGCGGGTTGGGTTCGTGCATTGCGCTCTCTTGCAACGACGGTTCAGAATGAACTGACCCAGGAGCTTAAGCTTCAGGAGTTTCAGGACAGCCTGAAGAAAGTTGAGAAAGCGAGCCTGACAAATCTGACGCCGGAGCTGAAAGCTTCGATGGATGAATTGCGTGAAGCTGCGGAGTCGATGAAGCGTTCTTACAGCGCTAACGACCCTGAGAAAGCCAGCGATGAAGCCCACACTATCCATAATCCGGTAGTGAAAGGGAGCGAAGCGCAGCATGAGGGGGTTACCCCGGCTACGGCTGAAGCGCAGGCCAGCTCGCCAGAGCAAAAACCGCAATCCACGGGTGCTAGTACGCCGGAACCGACGGAAGCCGCTTCCGTAACGTTGATGGACGCAGAAAAGAAATCCGCCGCGCCTGTTGTCGAATCCTCCCCCTCGTCGAGTGATAAACCGTAAACATGGCTGTAGAAGATACTCAACCGCTCATCACGCATTTGATTGAGCTGCGTAAGCGACTCCTGAACTGCATTATTGCGGTTCTGGTGATCTTTCTGGCGTTGGTTTATTTTGCCAACGACATTTACCATATGGTTGCGGCACCGCTGATCAAGCAAATGCCGCAGGGTGCGACGATGATCGCCACAGATGTGGCCTCGCCGTTCTTTACCCCGATCAAGCTCACCTTTATGGTGTCGCTGATCCTGTCAGCGCCAGTGATCCTGTACCAGGTATGGGCATTTATTGCTCCCGCGTTATATAAGCATGAACGCCGTCTTGTTGTGCCGCTGCTGGTTTCAAGTTCGCTGCTGTTCTATATCGGCATGGCATTCGCCTACTTTGTCGTCTTCCCGCTGGCGTTTGGTTTCCTTGCCAATACGGCTCCGCAGGGCGTACAGGTGTCGACGGATATTGCCAGCTACCTCAGCTTCGTAATGGCACTTTTCATGGCCTTTGGGGTCTCTTTCGAGGTTCCCGTTGCCATTGTGCTGCTGTGCTGGATGGGTATTACGACGCCTGACGAATTACGTAAAAAACGTCCTTATGTTGTCGTCGGCGCCTTTGTCGTGGGGATGTTACTGACGCCGCCGGATGTCTTCTCGCAAACGCTGTTGGCCATACCGATGTACTGCCTGTTTGAAGTCGGCGTTTTCTTCTCCCGTTTCTATGTCGGTAAGCGACGTACGCGAGACGAAGATAACGAGGCGGAGAACGAAAAAGCTGAAGCTGCCGATGTAAGGGCGGTTGTCATATGGGAGGAAGCATGTTTGATATTGGCGTTAATCTAACCAGTACGCAATTTGCAAAAGACAGGGATGAGGTTGTCGCGCGTGCCTTTGCTGCCGGCGTAAATGGCATGCTTTTGACCGGAACTAACCTGCACGAAAGCCAGCAGGCGTTAAAACTGGCACAGAATTATCCACATTGCTGGTCCACCGCGGGTGTTCACCCGCATGACAGTAGTCAATGGCAACCCTCAACGGAAGAGGCGATTGTGGCGCTGGCAAACCAGTCTGAAGTGGTCGCCATTGGTGAATGTGGGCTGGATTTCAATCGCAATTTCTCCACGCCGCAGGAGCAGGAGCGGGCGTTTGAGGCACAACTGCGTATCGCCGCTGAGTTGCAGATGCCGGTTTTCATGCATTGCCGCGACGCACATGACCGTTTCCTGACGCTGCTCGAACCCTGGCTGGACAGCCTTCCAGGCGCTGTATTGCACTGCTTTACCGGCTCACGCCAGGAGATGCAGGACTGCGTAGACAGGGGGCTGTATATTGGCATCACCGGATGGGTCTGCGATGAGCGTCGGGGCATGGAACTTCGGGAACTGCTGCCGTTTATCCCGGTGGAAAGGCTCCTGATCGAAACCGATGCCCCTTATTTACTCCCCCGCGATTTAACTCCGAAAC
The DNA here is from genome assembly GCF_005280825.1 of Citrobacter sp. wls829. Classification (NCBI taxonomy): domain Bacteria; kingdom Pseudomonadati; phylum Pseudomonadota; class Gammaproteobacteria; order Enterobacterales; family Enterobacteriaceae; genus Citrobacter; species Citrobacter sp. wls829. The sequence goes on along the minus strand of NZ_SZWP01000077.1, from coordinate 10,997 downwards.
CGGCTTCACGTCGTAATGAACCTGCGCACCTGCCGCACATTCTTGAGCGTATTGCGCACTGGCGTGGAGACGATCCTCAGCGCCTGGCAGCCGCTATCGACGCCAATGTCAGGACACTCTTCGAGGTCACCTTCTGAAGCTGATTTAGATTTTGCGAAAACCGGTGTTTTTCACGCTCTGCTTAACCTCTTTATTCAGCAGGTTGAGCAGCAGCATGGAGCGTGCCTCGCCATCTGGTTCGGTGAAAATTGCCTTCAGCCCTTCAAATGCACCTTCGGTGATAATCACGCTATCTCCTGGATACGGGGTTTCAGGGTCAATAATCCCTTCTGGTTTGTAGATGGAAAGCTGGTGAATAACGGAAGACGGAACTGTTGCGGGTGTTGCACCAAAGCGGACGAAATGGCTGACGCCACGCGTGGCATTGATGGTGGTGGTGTGGATCACTTCCGGGTCGAATTCGACAAACATGTAGTTAGGGAAAAGTGGCTCACTGACTGTAGTACGTTTTCCACGCACTATTTTTTCCAGGGTGATCATGGGCGTCAGGCAGCTCACTGCCTGTCTTTCCAGGTGTTCCTGGGCACGCTGAAGTTGCCCGCGTTTGCAGTACAGTAAATACCAGGCTTGCATAATAACTCTTATCCGCTTGTTCTGAGCGTAAGCATAACAAAAGCCATGCACTAAGTTAATTATACCCGCCTCAACGCAACCCGAAACGCATTGGGTATATAATCCCTGCGCTTGCATGTACCGCCAGAGTTCACGCTAATTTAACAAAAATACAGCATCGCAATGATGAACGCCGTATAATGAGGCGCTTACGAAGAGGCCACAATGGACGCCATGAAATATAACGATTTACGCGACTTCCTGACGCTGCTTGAACAGCAGGGTGAGCTCAAACGCATTACGCTTCCAGTGGATCCTCATCTGGAAATCACTGAAATTGCCGATCGCACGCTGCGTGCGGGCGGGCCCGCGTTGTTGTTTGAGAACCCTAAAGGCTATTCGATGCCGGTGCTGTGCAACCTGTTTGGCACGCCAAAGCGTGTTGCAATGGGGATGGGACAAGAAGATGTCTCTGCGCTGCGGGAAGTGGGTAAGCTGTTGGCGTTTTTGAAAGAGCCGGAGCCGCCAAAAGGGTTCCGCGATCTGTTTGATAAGCTGCCGCAGTTCAAGCAGGTTTTGAATATGCCGACCAAACGGCTGCGCGGTGCACCTTGTCAGCAAAAAATCGCGTCAGGCGATGACGTCGATCTCAACCGTATTCCCATCATGACCTGCTGGCCGGAAGATGCCGCCCCGCTGATCACCTGGGGGCTCACCGTGACGCGTGGCCCGCATAAAGAACGGCAGAATCTGGGCATCTACCGTCAGCAGCTGATCGGCAAAAACAAGCTTATTATGCGCTGGCTTTCCCATCGTGGTGGCGCGCTTGATTATCAGGAGTGGTGTGCAGCCCATCCTGGTGAGCGTTTTCCAGTTGCGGTAGCGCTGGGGGCCGATCCGGCAACGATTTTGGGCGCGGTAACGCCGGTACCTGACACGTTATCGGAATACGCGTTTGCCGGACTGTTGCGCGGTACCAAGACCGAAGTGGTCAAATGTATTTCCAACGATCTCGAAGTCCCAGCCAGCGCAGAGATCGTGCTGGAAGGCTACATCGAGCCGGGGGAGTTAGCGCCGGAAGGTCCGTACGGCGACCATACGGGTTACTACAATGAAGTGGATAGCTTTCCGGTCTTCACCGTCACGCACGTTACCCAGCGTGAAGATGCTATTTATCACTCCACCTACACCGGGCGTCCACCCGATGAACCTGCCGTGCTGGGCGTGGCGCTGAACGAAGTGTTTGTGCCGATTCTGCAAAAGCAGTTCCCGGAAATCGTCGATTTTTATCTGCCGCCGGAAGGTTGTTCGTATCGACTGGCGGTTATCACGATCAAAAAACAGTACGCCGGTCATGCCAAACGCGTCATGATGGGCGTTTGGTCGTTTTTACGACAGTTTATGTACACCAAATTTGTTATTGTCTGCGATGACGATGTCAACGCACGTGACTGGAATGATGTGATTTGGGCGATTACCACCCGTATGGACCCGGCCCGGGATACGGTGTTGGTAGAGAATACACCGATAGATTACCTGGATTTTGCCTCGCCGGTCTCCGGCCTTGGTTCAAAAATGGGCCTGGATGCTACCAATAAATGGCCGGGTGAGACCCAACGTGAATGGGGACGTCCGATTAAAAAAGATCCCGAAGTGACTGCGCGCATTGACGCAATTTGGGATGAGCTGGCCATCTTTAATGACGGCAAAAGCGCCTGAGGCGCGATCGTTTTGCCTATTGATCCGACAGAGAGAGCGCATGACAACCTTAAGCTGTAAAGTGACCTCGGTAGAAGCTATCACTGACACCGTATATCGCGTCCGTTTAGTGCCAGACGCGGCGTTTTCCTTTCGTGCTGGTCAGTATTTAATGGTCGTGATGGATGAACGAGATAAGCGTCCGTTCTCCATGGCCTCAACGCCGGATGAGCACGGGTTCATTGAGCTGCACGTGGGTGCCTCTGAGCTTAACCTGTATGCGATGGCCGTCATGGATCGCATTCTCCAGGATCGAGAAATCAACGTGGATATCCCGCACGGCGAAGCCTGGCTGCGTGACGATGAAGACCGACCGCTGATCCTGATTGCTGGCGGCACCGGCTTCTCTTATGCGCGCTCGATTTTACTGACCGCGCTGGCGCGCAACCCAAACCGTGACGTGACGATTTACTGGGGCGGGCGTGAAGAGAAGCATCTCTACGATCTCGGTGAACTGGAAGCGTTGTCTGTTAATCACCCTAACCTGCGCGTTGAGCCCGTGGTCGAACAGCCTGAAGAAGGTTGGCGTGGTCGTACGGGTACCGTACTAACGGCAGTATTGCAGGATCACGGCACGCTGGCTGAGCATGACATCTACATTGCCGGGCGTTTTGAGATGGCAAAAATCGCGCGCGATCTGTTCTGTAATGAGCGTCAGGCACGTGAAGATCGCCTGTTTGGTGATGCGTTCGCTTTTATTTAAAAATAAAAAACCCGCCCCTGACAGGCGGGAAGAACGGCAACTAAACCTTCTCTCTTCGCCATTGGCACCAATGGCTTTGAGATAACATTTTGTAGGCTGGATAAGACGTTTTTTACGTCGCCATCCGGCATCGTTGCCGGGGGCGCTTCGCTTGCCCGGCCTACATGATGCGGCACTCTGTGATTACACTCTCTCAAATACCGTAGCGATACCCTGACCCAACCCAATACACATCGTCGCCAGACCAAACTGCACGTCTTTACGCTCCATCAGGTTCAGCAGGGTGGTGCTGATACGCGCACCGGAACATCCCAGCGGGTGGCCCAGGGCGATCGCACCGCCGTTGAGGTTGATCTTCTCGTCAATCTGCTCCATCAAGCCCAGATCTTTAATGCATGGCAGGATCTGCGCAGCAAAGGCTTCGTTCATTTCAAACAAACCGATGTCACTGACGGAAAGCCCAGCTTTTTTCAGCGCCAACTTTGAGGCTGGAACCGGGCCGTAACCCATGATTGACGGATCGCAACCGACCACCGCCATTGAGCGAATGCGCGCGCGCGGCGTCAGGCCCAGTTCGCGGGCACGGCCCTCGCTCATTACCAACATAGCAGCGGCACCGTCGGAAAGCGCGGAAGAGGTACCGGCAGTGACCGTACCGCTAACCGGATCAAACGCCGGACGCAGGGTAGACAACGCTTCGATGGTGGTTTCCGGACGGATCACTTCGTCGTAGTTAAACTGTTTCAACACGCCGTCGGCATCGTGACCGCCAGTCGGGATGATTTCATTTTTAAATGCGCCAGACTGGGTGGCAGCCCAGGCGCGAGCGTGTGAACGTGCGGCGAAGGCATCCTGCATTTCACGGCTGATACCGTGCATACGAGAGAGCATTTCCGCCGTCAGGCCCATCATCCCCGCGGCTTTTGCCACGTTGCGGCTCATTCCCGGATGAAAATCTACGCCGTGGCTCATTGGCACGTGACCCATATGCTCCACGCCGCCAATCAGGCAAGCCTGAGCATCGCCGGTCATAATCATGCGCGCCGCATCGTGCAGGGCCTGCATGGATGAACCGCACAAGCGGTTGACGGTGACAGCCGGGACGGAGTGTGGGACTTCCGCCAGCAGTGCGGCGTTACGGGCGATATTGAACCCTTGCTCCAGCGTCTGTTGTACGCAACCCCAGTAAATGTCATCGAGAGCCGCGGGCTCAAGCGCTGGATTCCGCGCCAGCAGGCTACGCATTAAATGTGCGGAGAGATCTTCTGCCCGCACGTGACGGAACGCGCCCCCTTTCGAACGGCCCATCGGGGTACGGATCGCATCAACAATTACAACCTGTTCCATTGTGACTCCTTAAGCCGTTTTCAGGTCGCCAACCGGGCGGGCAGGCTCAACCGAGGGATAGTACGGTTCGTTATGACGCGCTTTATTACGCAATCCTTCCGGCACCTCATACAGTGGGCCGAGGTGCTGGTATTGCTGCGCCATATCGAGGTATTTGGCGCTGCCGAGCGTATCCAGCCAGCGGAACGCACCGCCGTGGAACGGAGGGAAGCCGAGACCGTAAACCAGTGCCATATCGGCTTCCGCCGGGCTGGCAATGATGCCTTCTTCCAGGCAGCGCACCACTTCGTTGACCATCGGGATCATCATGCGGGCGATAATCTCGTCATCACTGAAATCGCGCTTCGGCTGGCTGACGTCTGCCAGCAGGCCATCGACCGCAGCATCCTCTTCTTTCTTCGGCTTGCCTTTGCTGTCTTCTTTATAACGCCAGAACCCGAGACCATTTTTCTGTCCAAAGCGGCTGGCATCGAACAGTGCATCGATCGCGTCGCGATAATCTTTCTGCATCCGCTGCGGGAAGCCTGCGGACATCACTGCCTGCGCGTGATGTGCAGTATCAATACCGACTACGTCCAGTAAATACGCCGGACCCATTGGCCAACCGAACTGTTTCTCCATCACCTTATCGACTTTGCGGAAGTCCGCGCCGTCGCGCAGTAACTGGCTGAAACCGGCGAAGTAGGGGAACAGCACGCGGTTTACAAAGAAGCCAGGGCAGTCGTTGACCACAATCGGCGTTTTGCCCATCAGGCTTGCCCAGGCGACGACTTTAGCGATGGTTTCATCCGAGCTTTTCTCACCGCGGATGATCTCAACCAGCGGCATCCGGTGCACCGGGTTAAAGAAGTGCATGCCACAGAAGTTTTCCGGGCGCTTCAGAACGCTGGCCAGTTCGCTAATCGGAATGGTAGACGTGTTTGACGCCAGCACGGTATCCGGGCGCACTTTATCTTCGGTCTCTGCAAGCACCGCTTTTTTCACTTTTGGATTTTCAACAACCGCTTCCACCACCACGTCCACGCGCTCAAAGCCGGTGTAGTCGAGGGTTGGTTGGATGGTGGAAATCACGCCCGCCATCTTCAGACCGTCGATCTTGCCGCGCTCAAGTTGCTTATTCAGCAGCTTGGCGGCTTCGGTCATGCCCAGCGTCAGCGATTTATCGTTGATATCTTTCATGATAACCGGCACGCCTTTCCAGGCAGACTGGTAGGCTATACCGCCACCCATAATGCCTGCGCCCAGAACTGCGGCTTGCTTCGGTGTCTCAATATCCTTCGTCAGTTTTTTCGCTTTCGCTTTGACGTACTGATCGTTGAGGAAAATACCGACCAGCGCACGCGCCTCGTTGGTGTGCGCCAGCGGGACAAAACTTTGGTTTTCCAGGTTCAGCGCTTCTTCACGACCAAAGCGGGCGGCAGCTTCAATCGTTTTCACGGCGGTGATCGGGGCTGGGTAATGTTTCCCTGCCGTCTGCGCAACCATGCCTTTGGCGATGGTAAAGCTCATGGCCGCTTCAATTTTGCTGAGTTTCAGCGGCTCCAGTTTTGGTTGGCGTTTGGCCCGCCAGTCGAGGTCGCCGTTGATTGCCTGACGCAGTACCGCCATTGCGCCCTCGAGCAGTTTTTCCTGCTTCACAATGCCATCAACCAGACCGATTTTCAGTGCCTGCTCGGCACCGACATCTTTACCTGCGGCAATGATTTCCAGCGCGCTGTCTGCACCCAGCATGCGTGGCATACGCACGGAACCGCCAAAGCCCGGCATGATGCCCAGCTTGGTTTCCGGTAGACCGATGCGCAGGTCCGGGGTTGCCAGACGGTAGTCGGTCGCCAGGACGCACTCGCAGCCGCCACCCAGCGCATAGCCGTTGACCGCAGATAGGGTTGGGACAGGCAGATCTTCCAGGCGATTAAAGACGCTGTTGGCAAAGTGCAGCCACTGGCTTAGCTGTTCTTCAGGAACAAGGAACAGTGAAAGGAATTCGGTGATATCGGCACCGACAATAAAGGCTGCTTTGTTAGAACGCAGCAGCAGCCCTTTTAAATCATGTTGTTTCTCCAGCACATCCAGCGCATGGCCAAGGCTGGCTACGGTTGCCGTGTCGAGTTTATTGACTGAGCCAGGGGCATCGAACACCAGTTCGGCGATGCCATCTTCCAGCCAGTCGAGGTACAGGGTGTCGCCTTTGTAAAGCATGTCAGTCTCCTGAATCCGCAAGGTGATCTGGTCATACCAGATGAATCGAAGTGTGTGTTTTATGTTAATAAAATGCAAATGAATGATTAAAGAAATGACGGGCCGATCACGCTCGGCAGAAATCACGCAGTCACAGGACGATGTGCTAAGATGCGGAGACTTGAGGTCAAAAAAACAGAAGGGTAAATAATGGAATCACTGGCCGCACTCTATAAAAATCATATTGTTACCTTACAGGAACGGACCCGCGATGCGCTGGCGCGTTTTAAGCTGGATGCGTTACTTATTCACTCCGGTGAGCTGGTTAACGTTTTTCTCGACGACCATCCGTATCCGTTCAAGGTCAATCCGCAGTTTAAAGCCTGGGTACCCGTCACGCAGGTTCCCAACTGCTGGTTGCTGGTGGATGGTGTTAATAAGCCTAAGTTGTGGTTCTACCTGCCGGTGGATTACTGGCACAACGTTGAGCCGCTGCCGACCTCTTTCTGGACCGAAGAAGTTGAAATCATTGCGTTGCCAAAAGCCGACGGTATTGGTAGCCAGTTGCCTGCTGCCCGCGGCAATATCGGGTACATCGGCCCGGTACCGGAACGTGCGCTGCAGCTGGACATTGCTGCCAGCAACATCAACCCGAAAGGGGTGATCGACTATCTTCACTATTACCGTGCGTATAAAACCGATTACGAGCTGGCCTGCATGCGCGAAGCGCAGAAAATGGCGGTAAGTGGACACCGTGCAGCCGAAGAAGCGTTCCGTTCAGGGATGAGCGAGTTCGACATCAACCTGGCGTACCTGACAGCCACGGGGCATCGCGATACCGACGTGCCTTACAGCAACATCGTTGCGCTTAACGAACATGCCTCTGTACTGCATTACACCAAGCTGGATCATCAACCGCCGTCAGAAATCCGCAGCTTCCTGCTGGACGCCGGGGCGGAATATAACGGCTATGCGGCAGACCTGACGCGGACCTGGTCGGCGAAAAGCGACAACGACTATGCACAGTTGGTGAAAGACGTTAATGAAGAAGAACTGGCGCTAATTGCAACCATGAAAGCGGGTGTCAACTATGTGGATTATCACATTCAGTTCCATCAGCGCATCGCGAAGCTGCTGCGTAAACATCAAATCATCACCGACATGAGTGAAGAGGCGATGGTGGAAAACGATCTTACCGGGCCGTTTATGCCGCACGGTATTGGTCACCCGCTGGGATTACAGGTGCATGATGTCGCTGGTTTTATGCAGGATGATAGCGGTACGCATCTTGCCGCACCGTCGAAGTATCCGTACCTGCGCTGCACTCGCGTGCTGCAACCGGGCATGGTCCTGACCATTGAGCCGGGCATTTACTTTATCGAATCCCTGTTAGCGCCGTGGCGTGAAGGGCAATTCAGCAAACACTTCAACTGGCAGAAGATTGATGCGCTGAAGCCGTTCGGTGGTATTCGTATTGAAGACAACGTGGTCGTCCATGAGAATCATATCGAAAACATGACCCGGGATTTGAAACTGGCGTAATGGACAGTTGGTTAATCCCTGCGGCGCCGGTTAGCGTCGTTGAAGAGATCAAAAAAAGCCGCTTCATTACGTTGCTCGCCCACACGGACGGCGTAGAGGCGGCAAAAGCGTTTGTCGAGTCAGTCAGGGCAGAGCATCCGGACGCCCGCCACCATTGCGTGGCGTGGGTAGCGGGTGCACCGGATGACTCGCAACAGCTGGGCTTTTCGGACGACGGCGAACCGGCGGGGACGGCAGGTAAACCGATGCTTGCGCAGCTAATGGGCAGTGGCGTCGGCGAGATTACCGCGGTGGTGGTGCGCTACTACGGCGGTATTCTTCTCGGTACAGGTGGACTGGTCAAAGCCTACGGTGGTGGGGTGAGCCAGGCATTGCGGCAATTAACAACGCAGCGCAAGACGCCGCTTACCGAATATACTTTGCAGTGTGAGTACGGCCAACTGGCAGGTATTGAAGCACTGTTGGGGCAGTTCGACGGTAAAATCATAGCCAGTGATTACCAGGCATTCGTTCAGCTACGGGTAGCGCTTCCTTACACGAAAGTGAATGAATTTTCAGCAAGGCTGGCGGATTTTAGTCGAGGTTCATTGCAATTGTTAGCGATTAAAGAATAATCCCCACCTCATTTTAAAGAACTAAGGAAGCGGCAGAGATGCATTTTCGCGCCATTACCCGAATCGTTGGACTACTGGTCATTTTATTCTCGGGGACAATGATCATCCCCGGACTGGTAGCGCTCATCTACCGTGATGGGGCGGGTCGTGCATTTACGCAAACTTTCTTTGTCGCGCTGGCGATTGGCTCCATGCTGTGGTGGCCGAACCGTAAAGAAAAGGGCGAGCTGAAATCCCGCGAAGGGTTTCTTATCGTGGTCTTGTTCTGGACCGTGCTGGGCAGCGTGGGTGCGCTACCGTTTATCTTTGCTGAAAGTCCAAACCTCACGATCACCGATGCGTTTTTCGAATCCTTCTCCGGCTTAACTACGACGGGCGCAACCACGCTGGTGGGGCTGGATTCATTACCACATGCGATTCTCTTTTATCGTCAAATGCTGCAATGGTTTGGCGGGATGGGGATCATCGTGCTGGCGGTGGCTATTCTGCCTATTCTTGGTGTCGGCGGTATGCAGCTTTACCGGGCAGAAATGCCAGGGCCGCTGAAAGACAATAAAATGCGTCCGCGTATTGCCGAAACGGCGAAAACCCTGTGGCTTATCTATGTATTGCTGACAGTGGCCTGTGCGCTGGCGCTGTGGTTTGCCGGCATGCCTGCGTTTGACGCTATCGGTCACAGCTTTGCGACCATTGCTATCGGCGGCTTTTCAACGCATGACGCCAGCGTGGGTTATTTCGATAGTCCGACTATCAACACAATTATTGCAATCTTCCTGCTGATCTCCGGGTGTAACTATGGCCTGCACTTCTCTTTATTAAGCGGGCGTAGTCTGAAGGTCTATTGGCGCGATCCGGAATTTCGGATGTTCATTGGGGTACAGCTGACGCTGGTGGCTATCTGTACGCTGGTATTGTGGATCCACAATACCTACGGTTCGGCGCTAACGACAATCAATCAGGCCTTTTTCCAGGTGGTGTCGATGGCGACCACCGCGGGGTTCACTACGGACAGTATTGCTCGCTGGCCGTTGTTCCTGCCCGTGCTGTTGCTGTGTTCTGCCTTTATTGGTGGCTGTGCCGGGTCAACGGGCGGTGGCTTGAAGGTGATTCGTATTCTGCTGCTGTTCAAGCAGGGTAACCGTGAGTTGAAGCGCCTGGTCCACCCGAACGCGGTTTACAGTATTAAGCTAGGTAACCGTGCACTGCCAGAACGTATCCTCGAAGCAGTATGGGGATTCTTCTCGGCCTATGCGCTGGTCTTTATTATCAGTATGCTGGCGATTATCGCGACCGGCGTGGATGACTTCTCTGCATTTGCTTCCGTTGTCGCGACGCTGAATAACCTGGGGCCAGGGCTGGGTGTGGTTGCCGACAACTTTGCCAGTATGAACCCGGTGGCGAAATGGATCCTGATTGCCAATATGCTGTTTGGTCGTCTGGAGGTCTTTACTCTGCTGGTACTCTTTACCCCTACCTTCTGGCGTGAATAATGGAGTAACACGTGAAAACACTGATTCTTTTTTCTTCCCGGGATGGACAAACGCGCGAAATCGCCGAGTATCTGGCTTCTGAGCTCAAAGAGTTGGGCATCTGGGCGGATGTTATGAATCTGCACCGCACCGAAGAGCCTGACTGGCAGCACTATGACAGCGTGGTGATCGGTGCCTCGATTCGCTACGGTCACTACCATTCTGCTTTTCAGACGTTTGTGAAGAAGCACGCTACGCGGCTGAACGCGATGCCGAGTGCGTTCTACTCCGTTAATCTGGTTGCCCGTAAGCCGGAAAAACGTACCCCGCAAACCAACAGCTATGCGCGCAAGTTTCTGATGAGCTCGCCGTGGCGACCCGATCGTAGCGCGGTGATCGCTGGCGCACTGCTTTATCCTCGCTATCGTTGGTATGACCGCGTCATGATCCAACTGATTATGAAGATGTCCGGTGGCGAAACGGATACGAATAAAGAAGTGGTCTATACCGATTGGGAACAGGTTGCGAGTTTTGCACGAGAAATAGCCCAATTAACCAACAAAGCGTCGTTAAAATAAACGTAAAGAATAAAAAATACGCACTCGGAAAATTATTTTAAATTTCCCCTTGTCAGCCTGAAATAACTCCCTATAATGCGCCTCCACTGACACGGAACAACGGATTACAAGCCGCCGGGTCAGCGGGGTTCCACTGAGAACCCTGCGGAGAAAAGCAGAAATTAAAAGCTTGACTCTGAATGAGGAAAACGTATTA
>NZ_SZWP01000076.1:0-31455 GCF_005280825.1 Citrobacter sp. wls829 | reverse complement strand
TGACCTGCTTATTCGCACCTTCCTTAGCTACGTGATAGTTATAGCCCATGGTCGTTATCTGACGCACAGCTATTGGGGCAAGCGGCTCAGCACATGGAGTCAAGGATACGACTATCCAGCACTGGATCGTTCCTCATTTTCGCCAACACCGGCCGGATGGCCAGACCGATCCTTTTCTCTGGATACCGCCCCTCAGGAATATCCAGGGCACGGTGCGGGAGACTATCGTGAGCCAGCCTTTGAGGTGCGCTATGCCGATGGGCATCAGGTCAGCAATCTACACTATGTTTCACACCGTATTCTCGCGGGTAAACCGGAGTTAACGGACCTGCCAGCCACCTGGGTGGAAGACGATAACGATGCCGAAACGCTGTTTATCACCCTTGCCGACCCGGTAACACTGCTGGAGGTTGAGCTAAGCTACACGATTTTCCGTCAGCATCCGGTCATCACCCGCTCTGCTACGCTAACCAATCGCTCGAAGCAACCGCTGCGTGTACTGCGGGCGCTAAGCTGCAACATTGATTTACCGGATGCCCGTTGGCAGCAGATCCAGTTTCCTGGAGCCTGGGCCCGCGAGCGCCAGTGGCACCGTCAGCCACTTAACCCTGGTATCAATGTTCTCGACAGTAAGCGTGGTGCCAGCAGCACCCATCAACAGCCATTTATTGGGCTGGTACGCCCGGAAACCACCGAAATGCAGGGTGAAGCCTGCGGGATACATCTGGTCTATAGCGGCAACTTTACCGCTCGTACCGAGGTTGATGCCTACAGCCAGACTCGTCTGCTGCTGGGTATTAATCCACACGGTTTCGGCTGGCAACTAGCATCGGGCGAACAGTTCCAGACGCCGGAGGCGATACTGGCCTGGAGCGATAAAGGCTTAAATGGCCTGTCGCAGGCGCTGCATGACCTGTATCGAGACAATCTGGCACGCGGACCACATCGCCACCAACCGCGCCCGATCCTCGCGAATAACTGGGAGTCCACCTACTTTGATTTCAATGAGCAGAAGCTGCTGAAATTTGCCGCCAATGCTAAAGCACTGGGGGTGGAATTATTGATGCTGGACGACGGCTGGTTTGGCGAGCGCAACGGGGATACCTCATCGCTGGGTGACTGGTTTGTCAACGTACAGAAATTCCCGCAGGGGCTGAGGCCGCTGATTGATAGCGTTCACGCGATGGAAATGAAGTTCGGCCTGTGGTTTGAGCCGGAGATGATCTCCCGACGCAGCGAACTGTTCAACCAGCATCCTGACTGGATACTTAACGCGGATCAGCAGCCTTTGTCAGAAGGTCGTAACCAATACATCCTTGATCTGGGGCGCGAAGAGGTGCGCGACAATATTCTCACCCAATTGAGCGAGTTTCTTGCCAGTCATCCCATTGATTACATCAAGTGGGACATGAACCGTAATATGACCGAAGTAGGCTCCAGTACCGCACATCCTGCCTGCCAGCAGGAGACGGCCCACCGCTATATTCTCGGCGTTTATGCTCTGCTTGACGCGTTAACGACCCGCTTCCCGCACATTCTGTTTGAATGCTGTGCAGGCGGTGGCGGGCGATTTGACCCAGGAATGCTCTACTACATGCCACAGGCCTGGGTGAGCGACAATACCGATGCCGCTTCTCGTGTGCATATTCAGTACTCCACCAGCCTGCTCTACCCGCCAATTATGCAGTGCGCCCACGTCTCAGAGGTACCCAATCACCAGATGGGGCGCAGTACGACCATGGATATGCGCGGCGCGGTAGCCATGAGCGGCAACTACGGCCTGATGCTGGACTTAATGCGCAGCGATAGCGAACGTGACGACGCGGTGAAACAGCAAATTTCCTTCTACAAGCAGCACCGCCAGTTATTGCAGTTCGGCACCTTCTGGCGGCTGAGCAGCCCGTGGGAAAACGCCGATTTTGCCGCATGGATGTTCGTCGCACCCGATCAAAGCGAAGCGCTGGTAATGGCCTTTTCGCTGGTCAGTCAGGCCTCCGCACCACTACGTCTGCTGCGTCTGGCGGGTCTTGATCCCGATGCCTATTACCATATCGATGCGAGCGAAAAAACAGTGGGCGGTGACGAACTTCTCTGGCGTGGGATGTGGATTGACCCGCCGCTGAGCCGTGACTACACCAGCCGCATCTGGCATCTGACGCGTATATAACCATATAAAAATGTGGGGGCAACACCCCCATCTAATAAAACAACCTTTTGATTCTTCGCTATGAAGAAGGACTTCCTCATGTCTAAAAACAATAATATTCCTCTGTTTAGCCTTATTAGTGTTGTTTTCATTTCACCTTTTTTTATTGATTCGGTACAGGCCGCAGGATTCTGGGATGACTCACATTTAACCGGCGGGATCTATTATTCCCAACGTTATCGCGATAAACGTGATATGACGCCGGGCAGCGCCACCTACGGCGATTACGTTGAAGACCTCCATCACGGTACTTTTAACGCCAACCTCGATTTCATTTCCGGCTACGCGGCTGATTTTATTGGTTTCGATGTAGCCGGTTTTGCCGCTGCTAACCTGGCGACCGGCAACGGCGCTCACCCAAACGAAATCAGTCTTAGTTCAGCCAATCAGCGTTGGGGCGAAGACTGGTCCGGCGACAAGGGTGGTTTTAATCTCTACAAAGCCGCGATGAAACTAAAATATGACGATTACTGGATGCGCTCCGGTTATATCCAGCCATCCGGACAAACTCTATTAGCCGTGCACTGGGGCTTTGTTCCTGGCGCTTATCAGGGAAGCGAAGTCGGCGGTTCCTGGGATTTTGGAAAATATGGCGCACTCTCCAGTTCTTATTTATGGTCGGATAAATATAAAGCCCCGTGGTATACCGAAATGTATGAATTTCGCGCCGCCGATAATAAAACAAAAATCGACTACGTTCAGTCTATTGGGATGAAGTACGACTTTAAAAACAATCTGCTGCTGGAAGCATCATGGGCACAGGCTGAAGGCTTTATGGATCAGTATATGGGGAAAGTGTCTTACAGCTTCCCGGTTGCGGGTAATATGCTGCGCACCAGCTATCAGTTTTATGGCGCAAAAGATAAGGTGGGTGACGGCACGCCAGGCGCCTACGGTTCCATCAATGACGAATACTCCGGTCTGGCATGGTTACAGGGGGTCACGCTCGGTTATACCGTCGATACTCTGGACTTCCGTCTGGAAGCACAGACCGTCAAAGCGGAAGGTAATCAGGGCTTCTTCCTTCAGCGTATAACCCCGGCCTACGCCAGCTCCAACGGTCGTCTGGATATCTGGTGGGATGCAGCCTCCGACTTTGACGCCAATGGCGAAACCTCGGCCTTTGCCGCCGTTACCTACGATCTAAAAAATTACGATCTCCCCGGCTGGGCCATCGGCGTCGGCTATGTTTACGGCTGGAACGCCAAGCCATGTACCAGTTGTACCATTAACGGCGAACTGGCAGACCAGAACCAGAGTATCGACGAGTCCGCATGGACGCTTAACATCGCCCACACAGTGCAAACCGGTCGCTTCAAAGGAACGCTGTTTAACCTCCATTACATCGACTACGACAACCACAGCAGCAACCCGAATTACAGCAACGGCTACAACAACATGTTCCAGGATGAAATTGATATCAAATTCAACGTGATCGCACCGTTCACTATCTTCTAATCCTGACGCAAAGTGAGAATTCGATGATTATTCCCCAGCAATGTGATTGGCACAAACAGCTACGCCCCCAAAGCAACGACAAGGCACTCTGCCTTCATCGCTCTGCCAATAGCGATAAAAGCGGTATTACATTCCTTCGCAAGCGCTGTTATTCACCCTTTATCGCAGTGAAAAATAACAACAGGGATAAATCATGAAAAAATACCTACCTATGTTCGTCGCCCTCTTCCTTGCTGGATGTGCCAGTTCATCGCCTGCGCCGCAGACACACAGCAACGATGACCCCCTCTCTCCCATGGCGTATCAGGAGTGCATCCAGGCGGCAATGACCGGCAACGGTCAGGCATACAATGAAAAATGCGACAAGATACTAAAAGAAACTCGCTAAATGACCTGCAAAAGGCGGTATTTATCCAAAGGATAAAAGCCGCCTTTCTTTCCAGATGAGTTCAACCCACTAAGGAAAAAATATGCTGCTACATGATGGAAGGACAGTAAATCTACAAGGCGAGTGGCGCGTTAAAATAGACCCTCAGGATACTGGAATCGATGAAAAATGGTTCGAAAACCGCGTAGCCTCTGCCGGCTTCCATATTCCCGGCACCTGTGCTGAACACCGACTGGGCGAGCATCGCGTACTCGCGCCAGGCCTAACGAAAGAAGCCGTACAATGCCTGAGAACTGAATATACGTACCAAGGGGCGGCCTGGTATCAAACGGATATTTGCCTGACCGACTGTCATGCCGATAAGCACATTATTTTGTTTCTCGAACGCGTTATGGGTGAAACACAGCTGTGGGTCGATGGCGTTGCCGTGGGTCGCCAGGATAGTCTTTCAACCCCGCATCAATTTGATATCACTCGCTATATCAGCGAAGGAAAAACGCAGCAGATTACGCTGAGAATAGACAATCGCGATATCCAGAATATCGGCGATTGGCCCAGCGCCCGCACTGATCAAACGCAAACTATCTGGAACGGTATTGTCGGTAAAGTTGAGCTACAGATTCAAGACCGCCATCGCCTGAACCATCTGCTAGTGGCCATGGATAGCCAAAGCCGTCAGACACAAATTCGCATCGATAAGGAGCCGGTCATTACTGACTGGCAGAATATCATGCTCACTTTAACCCTTCGTGAACTGAACGGCCGCGTCATTCAGCAAGAAGTCCAATCTTTACAGACTAAGCCCGATCAACCTACGATCACCCTCGATTTTTTACTTGCCGATCGCGTCATATTGTGGGACGAATTTACACCACAGCAGTATCGATTAGCGGTTGAAATCCAGAACCTTGCTGACTTATCTTCCACCACCGCCGTGGTAGAAAAAACAACCGGATTCCGCCAACTCAACACCCGCGATGGCGTGTTAAAAATTAACGGCACTCCCCGTTTCTTACGCGGCAATATCGACTGCTGTATATACCCACTTACCGGCTATCCGCCAACAACGGAAACTGAATGGACACAGGTGTTCAAGCAGTTGAAAAACCATGGACTTAACCACGTCCGCTTTCACTCATGGTGCCCACCAGAGTCGGCCTTTATCTGCGCTGACCGCGAAGGACTCTATCTTCAGGTTGAAGGCCCGGTATGGATGGATAACTGGATGGATTTTCCGGTCGGTAAACATCCCGAACATTACCATTGGCTTCCCGAAGAGGCAGAACGCATTATCAGGACATGGTCCATTCACCCTTCATTTTGTATTTTCAGTAATGGAAACGAATTAAACGGTGATTTTCAGATTTTGCGTGACATCGTGCAGAGGCTAAAAAACATTCAGCCCCAGATCCTCTATACGCTCACCAGCAACTGGGATCGTACGGTCGCAGAAGAAGACGATCTCTTCATCACCCAATCATCAGCAGGAATAGGGGTTCGCGGGCAATATTTCCTCGACCAATTGGCAGAAGCCACCACGCTAAATTTTTCGGCCGGGATTCAGGCTCAGCAGATCCCGGTGATTTCTCACGAGGTGGGACAATATGTTGTTTACCCTAACGTAGCCGAAATTCCCCGTTATACGGGCTGTTTAACACCAGTAAATTTGCAGCGTATTCGCGATGACCTCGAGCAAAAAAATCTGCTGCCGTACCTTAATGACTTTGTTCACTCATCCGGCAAGCTGGCCTTGCTACTGTATAAAATGGAAATAGAAGCCGCACTGCGCACCCGAAATATGGGTGGCATACAGTTGCTGAGTCTGCATGATTTTCCGGGGCAGAGCACCGCAACCGTCGGTCTTCTTGACGCATTTTATGTCAGTAAAAATATTGTCCCCGCAGAAACATTTCGCCATTTTTGCTGTGAAACCGTACCACTGGTGATGATGCCCACGCTGTTCTATACCTGCGATGATGATTTTGTCGCGGAGGTGCAAATAGCTCATTATGGCGCAGAGCCGCTTCATCAGGTGACGCTACAAGTACACATAATTGGCGAAAATCAGCAGGTGCTTTTTGCCCATGATGTCTTTATTGACGAAGTGCCCCTTGGTCTGCTGAAACAGCCGCTGACGATTCATGCCGCTCCTTTCAGTCACGTAACGGGAAGGCAGGCGATGCAGGTCAAAGCCGAAATTCGTGACACGCCATACCAAAACCAATGGGATATTTGGGTCTATGGGAAAACGGAATCAACCTCACTACCCGCTTCAGTAAGCCTCTGCCATGAATGGTCTGAAGCCATTGAGAGACGTTTGCAGAATGGGGAAAACATCCTGTTGTTACCCTCCCCAAGTCAGGTGGCACAGCTCTCAACCAGCACATGGTTCCCGGTATTCTGGAGTCCGGTACATTTTGCCAGTAAAGATCCCTGTGGGATGATCATTGATAATCAACACCCATTGTTTAGCCGCTATTTCCCATGTGAAAACTATGCGACTCTGGAGTGGAAATCATTGCTGGAAAATAGTTTTGCGATGAATATTGATTCACTTGGTCGCTGCGACCCCTTAACGCTACTGACGCCTAACTTTTTCCATAATCACAAAAGCACTAACCTCTTCGAATGCTGGGTGGGACAGGGTCGGCTGATGATATGTACGCTAAATATTGAGGCCAATTCACATAATGGCGTTAGCGAGCAGCTAAAAAGCGCGCTTTACCGTTACCTAGCCTCTGCTGACTTCATGCCATGCGCCCAACTGGGTATTGCGGAAATTCGCGCGCTGTTCACGACGGCAAACCCTGACGAGGAAGCCAAAACGGATCTGGCCTTAGGGCAACCCGCGCATACCGATAGTATGAAGTCGATGAACTATGGGCCTTTACGCGGTAATGACGGCAACCCGTCAACATCATGGATCGCCGCCGACGCCGAGGCAGGACATTACTGGCAGGTGGATTTCGGCAGCGTTCTGCCCGTCACGTCCACCAAAATTGTCTTCAACGAAAACGCCGTTTACGCCTATGTCATCCAGAGTTCACTTGACGGCGAAAGCTGGGACGTCGTGGTGAATAAAACCCATCAGGTTACGGCCCAACAAACACACGAGGATGAGTTCGACGTAGAAACGCGCTTTCTGCGAATCGTCTATCAAGGGTTAACCAACGGCATTTGGGCGGGACATCGCCAGTTTTCAGCCTATGGTCTCAACCTGCGCTAGCTGGCTACGCCGAGCCAACGCGATAAAATCCTGCAGGGCGGGCTTCAACTCGCCCTTTTTCCAGGCCATCAGCAACGCAATGGTCGGCACATCACCGGCGATAGGGCGAAAAACCACCTGGCCGGTATTAAAATTATTCATATAACCGGGTATCAAAGTCACCCCCAGCCCCATACCAACCAGGTTCATAGTCACCAGAATATTGGTGGCGACCTGCACAATATTGGGTTGGCTTTCCTGCTGTTGAAACCACGCTTTGACAATCTTCGCCAACGCGCCGGAATAGGCCGGATCGGTACTGACAAAGTTCACGCCGTTCAGCTGCTGGGCTGAAATCGTTTTCTCGCTGGCTAACGGGTGGTTAACTGGCAGTACCACGACCAGCGGCTCATGAATCAGTTCCAGATAGTCGAGTTCGGGGCTGTAAATCGGATGGCGCATTAAGCCAACATCCAGCTCGCCGCGCAGAATTTTCTCTTCCTGCTCAGTGGTTATCAGGCTCACCAGTTCAATATGCGTGTCCGGTTGTTTTAAACGAAACAGCGGCAGAACCTTCGGCAGCAGATTCACCTCCGCGGAAGGGACAAACCCAATCGAGAAATGACAGTCTTCCTGCACCGCCTTACGGGCGCGAATTTTGGCATTTTCTGCCTGTTCAAGGATCGCCAGCGCATCCTGCAAAAAGCACTCCCCTGCTGCCGTCAGCGCGACTTTGCGTTTATCCCGCACCAGCAGCGTCACCCCGATGCAGGCTTCCAGATCGCGGATCTGGCTGCTTAACGACGGCTGAGAGGTATGCAACTTCTCTGCCGCACGGGTGAAATTCAGCGCCTGCGCCACCGCGACGAAATAGCGTAAGTGCCTCAGTTCCATACCCTGCTCCTTGTTATCGAAAAAACGTCTCAGCTGGTAGATATTTACTATTTCACAGATTGATAACTAACCAGCAACATCCTTGGGGTACAAAAAAAGAAGGTCAATACATCTTAGCTTTCGGGATTAAAAAATATGACCACACCCTCAAATTTAGACATCTACTCACTGATCGACACGCAAAATGGTCGCGTAACCCCACGGATTTATACCGACCCTGACATTTACCAACTGGAACTGGAACGCATCTTCGGACGCTGCTGGCTGTTTCTCGCTCACGAAAGTCAGATCCCGAAGCCGGGTGACTTTTTCAATACCTACATGGGCGAGGATGCGGTGGTGGTCGTGCGACAAAAAGACGGCAGCATCAAAGCCTTTCTCAATCAGTGCCGACACCGCGCCATGCGTGTCAGCTACGCCGACTGCGGCAATACCCGCGCTTTTACCTGTCCGTACCACGGTTGGTCTTACGGCATTAACGGCGAGCTGATTGACGTGCCGCTGGAGCCACGCGCCTACCCGCAAGGGCTGTGCAAGTCCCATTGGGGGCTGAACGAAGTGCCCGGCGTCGAGAGCTACAAAGGGCTAATCTTCGGCAACTGGGACACCACCGCGCCTGCGCTGCGTGATTATCTCGGCGACATCGCCTGGTACCTGGACGGCGTGCTGGATCGTCGCGAAGGCGGCACCGAAATCGTTGGCGGCGTGCAGAAATGGGTGATCGACTGCAACTGGAAATTCCCCGCTGAGCAGTTCGCCAGCGACCAGTATCACGCGTTGTTTAGCCACGCTTCTGCCGTGCAGGTGCTCGGCGCCAAAGATGACGGCAGCGACAAACGCCTCGGCGATGGGCAAACCGCACGTCCGGTGTGGGAAACCGCCAAAGATGCACTGCAGTTCGGTCAGGATGGGCACGGCAGCGGATTTTTCTTTACTGAAAATCCCGATGCCAACGTCTGGGTCGACGGCGACGTCTCCAGCTACTATCGCGACACCTACGCCGAAGCCGAGCAACGTCTGGGCAAGGTTCGCGCCCTGCGTCTGGCGGGTCATAACAACATTTTCCCGACACTATCCTGGCTGAACGGCACCGCCACACTACGCATCTGGCACCCGCGCGGGCCGGATCAGGTCGAAGTGTGGGCGTTCTGTATTGCCGATAAAGCGGCCTCTGATGACGTAAAAGCCGCGTTTGAAAACAGCGCCACCCGCGCCTTCGGCCCGGCTGGTTTTCTTGAACAAGATGATTCAGAAAACTGGTGCGAGATCCAGAAGCTGCTCAAAGGCCACCGCGCGCGGAACAGCCAGCTGTGTCTGGAAATGGGCTTAGGTCAGGAAAAACGTCGTGAAGACAGCATTCCGGGGATCACCAATTACATCTTCTCGGAAACCGCCGCACGCGGGATGTACCAGCGTTGGGCCGATTTGCTAAGCAGCGAAAGCTGGCAGGAAGTGCAGGAAAAAACCACCGCCTACCAGCAGGAGGTAATGAAATGAGCGCGTTAGTTTCTCTGGAACTGCATCATCGCATTACCCAGTTTCTCTACCACGAAGCCAGCTTGCTGGATGACTGGAAGTTTCGCGACTGGCTGGCGCATCTTGACGACGAGATCCGTTACACCATGCGTACGACGGTGAATGCCCAGACTCGCGACCGCCGCAAAGGGGTGCAGCCGCCGACCACCTGGATTTTCAACGACAACAAAGATCAGCTCGAGCGCCGCATTGCACGTCTGGAAACCGGCATGGCCTGGGCGGAAGAGCCGCCGTCGCGCACTCGGCATATGATCAGCAACCTGCAAGTTAGCGAAACCGACGTTCCCGATGTGTTTCGCGTCCGACTGAACTACCTGCTGTCTCGCGCACAAAAAGAGCGGGATGAAACCTTATACGTTGGCATGCGCGTGGACAAAGTACGCCGCTTGCCGGGCGATGAGTGGCGTTTACTGGAGCGTGAGATCGTGCTGGATCAGGCGGTGATCTCCTCCCATAACCTGAGTGTACTGTTCTGATGAATCGTGTATTTGCCTGCCCCGTAGGGGATTTGCCGGAAGGTGAAGCGCTGCGGCTCGACACCTCGCCGGTCATCGCGTTGTTTAACGTTGGCGGTGCGTTTTATGCCATTAACGACCGCTGCAGCCACGGTAATGCCTCGATGTCGGAAGGGTATCTGGAAGACGATGCCACCGTGGAGTGCCCACTGCACGCCGCCAGTTTCTGCCTGAAAACCGGCAAAGCGTTGTGCCTGCCCGCCACCGATCCGCTGATCACCTATGCGGTGCATGTGGAAGGCGGCGAGGTATTTATTGATATGCCTGAGGAGGCCTGATGAGCGATTTGCGCGATAACGTCGTTTTTATTACCGGCGGCGGTTCCGGCCTGGGCCTGGCGCTGGTCGAGCGCTTTATTGAAGAAGGTGCGCGGGTCGCTACACTGGAGCTCTCCGCTGCCAAAGTCGCCTACCTGCGCGAGCGTTTTGGTGAGCATGTGCTGGCGGTAGAGGGGAACGTCACCTGCTACGCCGACTATCAGCGCGCGGTGGATCAGATACTCACTCGCTTCGGTAAGCTGGACTGTTTTATCGGCAATGCGGGAATTTGGGATCATAACGCCTCGCTGGTAAACACCTCTGCCGAGGCGCTGGAAACCGGCTTTCACGAGTTATTCAATGTCAACGTGCTGGGTTATCTGTTGGGGGCCAAAGCCTGCGCCCCCACGCTTATCGCCAGCGAAGGCAGCATCATTTTTACCCTGTCCAACGCAGCATGGTACCCCGGAGGCGGCGGTCCGCTGTATACCGCCAGCAAGCATGCAGCAACCGGTCTGATTCACCAGTTAGCCTACGAGCTGGCACCCAAAGTTCGCGTCAACGGCGTGGGGCCATGCGGTATGGCGACCGACCTGCGCGGCCCGCAGGCGCTGGGTCAGAGCGATACATCGATTATGCAGTCGCTAACGCCGGAAAAAATTGCCGCCATTTTGCCGCTGCAGTTTTTCCCGGAGCCGGCAGATTTTACCGGCCCGTATGTGATGCTGGCGTCACGGCGCAATAACCGCACGCTGAGCGGCGTGATGATCAATGCCGACGCCGGTCTGGGCATTCGCGGGATTCGTCACGTTGCCGCCGGACTGGATCTCTGAGGAGGCATTATGTACCACAATATCATCGCCATTGTCGGCGGCGGACAGGCCGCGGCAATGGCGGCAGCCGCACTGCGTCAACAGGGGTTTGACGGCGAGATCCATCTGTTTTCCGATGAACCGCATCTGCCCTACGAACGCCCTCCACTTTCCAAAACCATGCTGTTGGACGACGTGCCGCAGCTGCAGCCGGTGCTGAACGCAGACTGGTGGCGGGATAATAATGTTCAGCTGCATCTGGGCGTCACCGTTCAAACGCTCGGGCGAGAAACGCAAACGCTGGTACTGGCTGACGGACAGACCTACCCGTGGGATCAATTACTGATTGCCACAGGCGCAGCGGCACGCCCGTTCCCATTACTGGATACGCTCGGTGACCGCGGCTTCACGCTGCGCCACGCCGGAGATGCAGCGCGTCTGCGAGACGCGCTCAGCCCCGGGCAGTCGATCGCCATTGTCGGAGCCGGAACCATCGGACTTGAGCTGGCTGCCAGCGCCACGCAGCGCGGTTGTCAGGTCACCGTCATTGAACTGGCAGCCACGGTGATGGGCCGCAACGCGCCGCCGCCGATACAACGTTATCTGACCGCCCGCCACCAGCAGGCTGGCGTACATTTGCTGCTGAATAATGCGATTGAACAGGTGGCTGGCGGGGAACGCATCGCCCTCACGCTGCAACGTGGCGAACAGCTTCAGGTTGATAGCGTGATCTACGGTATCGGGATTGTCGCCAACGACGGGCTTGCCCGTGATGCGGGTCTTGATGTGGCAAACGGCATTATCATTGATGCGTCGTGCAGAACCGTCGATCCGAACATTTTTGCCGCCGGAGATGTGGCAGTACAGCGTTCGCCAGACGGTACGCTGCAACGTTGCGAAAGCTGGGAAAACGCCAATAATCAGGCGCAAACGGCCGCGGCAGCCATGCTGGGGCTGACACTCCCGACGCTACCTCCGCCCTGGTTCTGGACCGATCAGTTCAGCGACAACCTGCAGTTTATTGGCGATATGCGTAGTGATGGGTGGGTCGTTCGCGGCAGTCCAGATGACGGCAAGGCTATCTGGTTTAACCTGCAAAACGAGGTGATAGTCGGCGCGGTAACGCTCAACCAGGGACGAGAAATGCGGCAGCTGCGCAAGTGGATTCAGGCAAAGAAAAAGCCGCTGTTAGCGGCTTTACTTGATGAGACGGTGACGCTTAAGTCGATATAACTGCCGGATGGCACTGTGTTTATCCGGCCTACAAGTAACTCATATGTAGGCCGGATAAGGTGTTTACACCGCCATCCGGCAATCCGTATGACTTATGCGTAAACCGGGAAGCGAGCGCAGATATCCAGCACTTTGGCTTTAATGCGTTCGATAGTGGCTTCATCATTGATGTTGTCCAGAATGTCACACATCCAGCCAGCCAGTTCTTTCACTTCCGCTTCTTTAAAGCCGCGACGGGTCACTGCCGGAGAACCAATACGGACACCGGAGGTCACGAACGGGCTCTTCGGATCGTTCGGTACGCTGTTTTTGTTAACCGTGATGTTCGCACGGCCCAGCGCCGCATCGGCTTCTTTACCGGTCAAGTTTTTGTCGACCAGATCCAGCAGGAACAGGTGGTTTTCAGTGCCGCCAGAAACCACTTTGTAGCCACGGTTCAGGAACACTTCAACCATCGCTTTGGCGTTTTTCGCAACCTGCTGCTGGTAAACTTTGAACTCTGGCTCCATCGCTTCTTTCAGCGCCACAGCTTTTGCCGCGATCACGTGCATCAGCGGGCCGCCCTGTGCGCTTGGGAACACAGCGGAGTTCAGTTTTTTGTACAGCTCTTCGCTGCCGTCTTTTGCCAGGATCAGGCCGCCACGCGGACCCGCCAGGGTTTTGTGGGTCGTGGTGGTAACAACGTGTGCATGCGGAACCGGGTTCGGGTATACGCCTGCAGCAATCAGACCGGCAACGTGTGCCATGTCGACGAACAGGTATGCACCGATGCTGTCAGCGATTTCACGCATTTTTGCCCAGTCAACCACACCGGAGTACGCAGAGAAGCCACCGATAATCATCTTCGGTTTGTGGGCCTGAGCCTGCTTAGCCATGTCTTCATAGTCAATCTTGCCGGATTCATCGATGCCGTAAGGGACGATGTTGTACAGTTTGCCGGAGAAGTTGACCGGGGAACCGTGAGTCAGGTGACCGCCTTGCGCCAGGTTCATACCCAGAACGGTATCGCCCGGCTGCAGCAGCGCAGTGTAGACCGCGAAGTTAGCCTGAGAACCCGAGTGCGGTTGGACGTTAGCGTAGTCGGCACCAAACAGCTCTTTCGCGCGGTCAATCGCCAGTTGCTCAACGATATCCACATACTCGCAACCGCCGTAGTAGCGCTTGCCCGGATAACCTTCAGCGTATTTGTTGGTCAGCTGAGAACCCTGCGCCTGCATGACACGCGGGCTGGTGTAGTTTTCGGAGGCGATCAGTTCGATGTGCTCTTCCTGACGTACTTTTTCCTGCTCCATAGCCTGCCACAGTTCGGCATCATAATCGGCAATGTTCATTTCACGCTTTAACATCCGCATCTCCTGACTCAGCTAACAATAGAATTTCGGCCTAAAAAGGCAGTCCTGTTGGACGACGGCCAACAGTATAACCGAATCAATCTTCGATAACAGGTCTTGACAAAGGATTTTACGCAAACGATTACCTTCACAGCACACAAGGCTTTGGAGAATAATGACATGGCAAATTTCAACGGATTTCTTTTCAGGTTTGTGATGCAGATTTTTCAAGTTGTAACCTTTACAACGCAAAGTTACAAAGAACCATTTACAATGCAGGGGTATTTTTTATAAGATGCATTTGACATACATCATTAAAGCCTCAGATAAAGGAAGACCGTATGCTTGACGCACAAACCATCGCTACAGTGAAAGCCACTATTCCCCTGCTGGTCGAAACCGGCCCGAAACTGACCGCCCATTTCTACGATCGCATGTTTACGCATAACCCAGAACTCAAAGAAATTTTCAACATGAGTAACCAGCGTAATGGCGATCAGCGTGAAGCGTTGTTTAACGCTATCGCCGCTTACGCCAGCAATATCGACAACCTGGCGGCGCTGTTGCCTGCGGTCGAAAAAATTGCCCAGAAGCATACCAGCTTCCAGATTCAGCCTGAGCAGTACAACATCGTGGGCGGTCACCTGCTGGCAACGCTGGACGAGATGTTCAGCCCAGGGCAAGAAGTGCTGGACGCTTGGGGTAAAGCGTATGGCGTGCTGGCTAACGTCTTCATCAACCGCGAAGCGCAGATTTACAGTGAGAACGCCAACAAAAATGGCGGCTGGGAAGGTACCCGTCCCTTCCGCATTGTGGCAAAAACGCCGCGTAGCGCATTAATTACCAGCTTTGAATTTGAACCCGTCGACGGCGGTGCGGTGGCTGAATACCATCCGGGCCAGTATCTGGGCGTCTGGCTTAAGCC
Organism: Citrobacter sp. wls829; assembly: GCF_005280825.1. NCBI lineage: Bacteria > Pseudomonadati > Pseudomonadota > Gammaproteobacteria > Enterobacterales > Enterobacteriaceae > Citrobacter > Citrobacter sp. wls829. The sequence goes on along the minus strand of NZ_SZWP01000076.1, from coordinate 16,695 downwards.
GGAAGGTTTCCCGCATCAGGAAATTCGTCAGTACTCTCTGACCCGCAAACCGGATGGCAAGGGCTACCGCATTGCAGTTAAGCGTGAAGACGGCGGTCAGGTTTCAAGCTGGCTGCATAACCATGCGAAAGTCGGTGACATCGTTCATTTAGCCGCACCGGCAGGCGATTTCTTTATGGATGTCGCCACCGATACTCCAGTGTCGCTGATTTCCGCAGGCGTTGGTCAGACCCCGATGCTGGCAATGCTGGATACACTGGCGAAAGCCGGACACACGGCGCAGGTAAACTGGTTCCACGCGGCAGAAAACGGCGATGTGCATGCCTTTGCTGATGAAGTGAATGAGCTGGGCAACTCACTGCCGCGCTTTAGTGCCCACACCTGGTATCGTGAACCGAATGAAGCAGACCGTGAAAAAGGCGCGTATGACAGCGTGGGCCTGATGGATCTGAATAAACTGGAAGGTGCAATCAGCGATCCGGCGATGCAGTTTTATCTGTGCGGTCCGGTCGGCTTTATGCAGTTTGCCGCGAAGCAGCTGATCGGTCTGGGTGTGAAGAACGAGAATATTCATTACGAATGCTTCGGTCCGCATAAAGTCCTGTAATTACGTCATGCCTGATGGCGCTGCGCTTATCAGGCCTACGGGGTTTTGTAGGCCTGATAAGGTGTTTACACCGCCATCCGGCAAGCACGGCGCGGCTTAAATTGCTGCGTCGTCTTCTTCGCCAGTACGGATACGCACCACGCGTGCCACGTCAAAGACAAAAATCTTACCGTCGCCAATTTTACCCGTTTGAGCCGTGCGAATAATGGTATCGACACAGGTATCCACGATGTCGTCGGTAACCACAATTTCAATTTTTACCTTCGGCAGAAAATCCACCATGTACTCCGCACCACGGTATAGCTCGGTATGGCCCTTCTGACGGCCAAAGCCTTTCACTTCCGTTACGGTCATACCGGTAATGCCCACTTCTGCCAGCGCTTCGCGGACGTCGTCGAGCTTGAAGGGTTTAATAATCGCATCAATCTTTTTCATGGTTTTCCTGTCGTTTTTATCGCGTAACCGGCTGCTCACCGTATCATAAATCAGTCGTATTTACGGTGCTACTCTTTAAAGTCGTTTGCATCCAGCTCATGTCGAGAAAGCAATTTATAGAATTCGGTGCGGTTGCGCCCCGCCATTCGCGCTGCGTGGGTCACGTTGCCTTTGGTTATTTGCAGCAGCTTACGCAGGTAGTTCAGTTCAAACTGGTTACGCGCTTCAACAAAGGTTGGCAAGGCGGTATTTTCACCTTCCAGCGCCTGCTCCACCAGCGCGTCACTGATCACTGGCGATGAGGTGAGCGCCACGCATTGTTCGATAACGTTGACCAGTTGACGCACGTTGCCCGGCCAACTGGCGGTCATTAAACGCTTCATGGCATCGGTCGAGAATGCGCGCACAAACGGTTTGTGCCGTTCAGCGGACTGACGCAGCAGATGGTTTGCCAGCAAGGGAATGTCTTCCGTACGTTCAGCCAGCGGCGGGATCTTCAGGCTCACCACGTTAAGGCGGTAGTAGAGATCCTCACGGAATTCGCCCCGCGCCATCGCTTTGGGTAAGTCGCGGTGCGTTGCGGAGACAATCCGCACGTCAATGTCGATATCACGGTTGCTGCCAAGGGGGCGAACTTTACGCTCCTGCAACACACGCAGCAATTTCACCTGCAATGGCGCGGGCATATCGCCTATCTCATCCAGAAACAGCGTCCCGCCCTCGGCGGCCTGAAATAGCCCCTCACGATTGCTCACCGCCCCGGTAAACGCGCCACGCGCATGACCAAACAGCTCGGACTCGAGCAATTGTTCCGGCAACGCGCCGCAGTTAATCGCAATAAAAGGTTTGCTGCCGCGCGGGCTGGCGTTATGGATAGCCTGGGCAAAAATTTCTTTGCCGGTACCGCTTTGGCCGTTAATCAGCACGCTGACGTCCGATTGCGCCACCATACGCGCCTGCTCTAACAGACGCAGCATCAACGGGCTGCGGGTGACAACCGATTCGCGCCAGCCGTCATCGGTCGCCGGGGCAGATTGTTCCAGCGCCCCGTCAATGGCGTTGTATAACGCGTCTTTATCGACCGGTTTGGTCAGAAAACTAAACACGCCCTGCTGAGTTGCAGCTACCGCATCCGGAATTGAACCATGCGCGGTCAGGATAATAACCGGCATACCCGGCTGGACTTTCTGGATTTCGGTAAACAACTGCATGCCGTCCATTTCATCCATGCGCAGATCGCTGATGACCAGATCCACCTTTTCACGGTTAAGCACCCGTAACCCTTCCTGCCCGCTTTCCGCCGTCACGACGCTGTAGCCTTCACTGGTTAAACGCATGCCGAGTAATTTCAACAATCCCGGATCGTCATCGACCAGCAGCAAATGTGCGGGTTTACGGCTTATCATGGCGTTACCTCCTCGCTCAAGGACCCGGTGCCCCCGGCATCGTCAGGTGTGGAGAGTTTTTCATTCCCGTGCAGCGCATCAGGATTGTAACTGCCGGCAGACTTGCGCGTGGAAAGCTGACGCTCAATATCGGTCAGATTTTCCAGTTTGCGGGTAGTGAGATCGAGCTGCGTCTGCAAATGCTGTTGCTGCTGACGCAGCGTATCAAGATCGCTGTCTGACGACTGTTGAAGTTTGCTGTAGCGCATGCGCTCTTCGGCCAACTGTAACTGCAGAGTTTGGCCGCTAAACCAGACCTGATACAGCGGCCGTACCTGCGCCGGAATTTGCGGACTGAGCGCATCAAGTCGCGTCACCACATCTCGTCTTTCCGGCGGCGTGATATTGGCACTGGCGAGCAGGATCCCGCGCTTAAACGCGCCCTGCCAGGTGTCAGTGAGCTGGGTACTGGCTTCACTACGGGCTTGAACTGGCATCAGGCGGTCAGCACAGTCCATGGCACGCAGCCAGTACAACGGATTGCTGTCCGTAGACTGCCCCTGCAGTGACCAGATATCTGCGCACTCGGTTGAAAGGTAATCCGCCAACTGATGGGGCGGAATTTTCTCCTGTGAAGGATCGCCGATAATATGATCCACCGCGTTCGGCACACACCCCACCAGCGCCAGGCACGGCAAGCTTAGCAATAATGCGCGGCGGAAAAAATGTCGTTTAAGCATTCGGACAACAACGTGTGGCATACTCACCAGACTTAGATTCATTTTTAATGGTTTTTCATTGCAGATAGCGGCAGTTCGATGCGAAAACAAACGCCTTGCGCATAATCGTCGACCAGGTACAGCTCCCCCCGCATACGGCGGATGCAATCTCTGGCGATACTGAGTCCTAATCCGCTTCCTTTTACCGCCCCTTTTCGCTGATGGCTTCCCTGGAAAAAAGGCTCGAAGATCATGGTTTTTTCTGCTGGCGGAATCGGCTCGCCGGTATTCATTACGTCAATGTACACCGTCGCACCATGCAAGCTGCTGCGGATGCAAATGGTACCGGATTCAGCACCATAGTGCACCGCATTGGAATAAAGATTGTCCAGCACGCTCGTTAACAGCACCGGCTCTGCCAGACAGGCGCTTTCTGCCAGCGCCACATCAGTATGTATCATTTTGGCGCGCGCGGGCAGACTATGTGCAGAAACCACTCTCTCCACGAGCGGCGCGATTTCAACCCTTTCCAGTTGAATCGCGTCATCGGCCAGCTTGCGGTTGTAATCAAGCAGTTGCTCAATCAGTTTTTGCAGATTACGGCTGCTGTCATCCAAAATGCCGACAACTTCTTTTTGTTCCGGCGTCAGTGGGCCAACGACCTGATCGGCCAGCAGTTCGGTTCCCTCACGCATGCTCGCCAGCGGCGTTTTGAGTTCATGTGAAAGATGGCGTAAAAATTGATGCCGCTGAGATTCAAGCCACGACAGGCGCTCACTCAGCCAGATAATACGCTGCCCCACCGATCGCAGCTCTCGCGGACCGGTAAACGATACGGTATCGCCCAGCGAGCGGCCTTCCCCCAGGCGGTTGATCATTCGTTCAATGGATTTTACCGGACCGATGATCATCCGCGTGAACAGCAGCACCATCGCCAGGCTAACGAGAAACAGTACCAGCGCCTGCCAACCAAAGAACTGACCACGTTCAGCAATTTCTTGTTGCAGCTGCTGGCCGCGCGAGAAGACCACGGTTCGCGTGGCCTGCACCATCTCGGTATTGGCATTGGCAAAAGCCTCAAGACGTGCAGCCGCCACACTGTCGGGGCCGCTGTTTTGACACTGCAACTGCGCGAGATCGTTCAGATCCTGGCGAAGCGCCTGATAGAGTTTGACGTCAGGCAACACACCCGCATGGGCATCCAGCATATCGCTGTAACGTTTACGCTGCCCCTGATAAACCTTCGCCAGTGTCGGGTCATCCAGCACGCAGTATTGCCGATAGCTGCGTTCCATCTCCAGTGCCGCGTTAGTCATCGCCTCACTCCGCCGGGCGTCAATCAGCGTGGTGCGGTTGGTTAGTGCCGCCTGGGCGCTTAGGGCATTCAGACTTTGCCATGCCTGCCAGGCCAGAACTAACAGAGGCAGCAGGATCAGCAAAAATGCCAGCGTAACCAACTGACGTAAAGACCGGGGGAAAACAGACCAGCGCTTCAAGGCGTTACTCTCAACGAAAAGGGATAGGACGATGCTAACTGAGGGGAACGCCAGATACAACAAAGCCGGGAATGACCCGGCTTTGTTATGGAATAAGGCGGTGCCTAACTCGACGTTTCGCCCGGAGTTTGATATGCGCAAGGCAAATATCAGAAGTTGGACGGCAGGCACCTTGTTGTGCGTCATTCGAAGTTTATGTAGCGCGTCCCGAAGGGGCTGACATAAGAAGGTGAATGAGCCACTGCTTAGTATTATGCAGCAAGCGTGCCAATATTCAAAACATTATATTAACACAATGATAAATATACAAAATATATTCATTTAATCGATGAATGGTTTTGGCTGTTTTTTGCGCCATGTGTCGCTAATTAGCAACACCTGTAGCACTTAAAAGCAAAACACTTATAAATCAATTAATTAAATGTCTCTTTTTGACGACACCACCCTACCCTCGATGTCGGGAATTCCCGACACTTTAATTTTGCGGCGCAAACACTGAGTTTATTGCCGGATGGCGGCGTAAACGCCTTATCCAGCCTACAACCGCTCTTCCCCGTAGGCCTGATAAGCGCAGCGCCATCAGGCAGTATCGCGCACATTGCCAGATGACGGCGTAAACGCCTTATCCGACCTACAACATAAAAAAAGCCCCTCACGTGGAGGGGCCTTGAACATCACACGGTCGTGTTAGCCGAGTTGTTTACGCGCGTTACGGAAGATGCGCATCCACGGGCTGTCCTCGCCCCAGTTTTCCGGGTGCCAGGAGTTGCTCACCGTGCGGAACACACGTTCCGGATGTGGCATCATGATCGTTACGCGGCCATTTTCGGTGGTCACCGCCGTGATCCCGTTTGGCGAACCGTTCGGGTTAGCCGGATAGGTTTCGGTGACCTTGCCAAAGTTGTCGACGAAACGTAACGCCACCAAACCTTTACTTTCCAGTGCCGCCAAATGCGCATCATCACGGACTTCCACACGCCCTTCACCGTGAGAAACGGCAATCGGCATCATGGAACCCACCATACCCTGCAGCAACAGCGACGGGCTTTGCGTTACTTCTACCAGGCTAAAGCGCGCTTCAAAGCGATCGGAGTGGTTACGCACAAAACGTGGCCACAGGTCGCTACCCGGGATCAGTTCACGCAGATTAGACATCATCTGACAGCCGTTACACACCCCGAGCGCCAGCGTCTGCGGGCGATGGAAGAAGGTTTCAAACTCATCACGCACGCGGTTGTTGAACAGAATGGATTTCGCCCAACCTTCACCGGCACCTAATACGTCACCGTAAGAGAAGCCGCCACAGGCCACCAGCGCCTGGAAATTCCCCAGACCAATGCGCCCGCCCAGCAGATCGCTCATGTGAACGTCGATGGCGTCAAAGCCCGCACGGTGGAACGCCGCAGCCATTTCAACGTGAGAGTTAACGCCCTGCTCGCGCAGCACGGCCACTTTGGGGCGTGCGCCGGTGGCGATGTACGGGGCTGCAACGTCTTCGTTGATATCAAACGACAGTTTTACGTTAAGACCGGGATCGGTATCGTTGGCTTTGGCGTTATGTTCCTGATCGGCACATTCCGGGTTGTCGCGCAAACGCTGCATCTGCCAGGTGGTTTCTGCCCACCACATACGAAGCGTGGAGCGGCTTTCGCTGAACACCGTCTGACCGTTAGCAGTAATCACAAAACGGTCGCTGGCTTCAGCCTGGCCAACATAGTGAACGCAGTCGCCGAGGCCATGCTGTGCCAGCAGCGCTTCTACCGCCTCACGATCCGCCGCGCGAACCTGAATCACCGCACCTAACTCTTCGTTAAACAGTGCCGCCAGGCGGTCATCGCCGAGCGTGCTGATATCCGCCTGAATACCGCAGTGACCGGTAAAGGCCATTTCCGCCAGCGTCACCAGCAGACCACCGTCAGAACGGTCGTGGTAGGCCAACAGCTTACGCGCAGCAACCAGCGCCTGCATGGCATCATAGAAGCCTTTCAGCTGCGCAACGTTGCGGACATCCGCCGGTTTGTCGCCCAGTTGGCGATAGACCTGCGCCAGTGCAGTCGCACCCAACGCGTTATGACCCAGACCGAGGTCAATCAGCAGCAGGGCGTTGTCTTCGGTTGAGAGTTCAGGGGTGATGGTGTGACGGACATCTTCCACACGGGCAAACGCGGTGATCACCAGCGACAGCGGCGAGGTCATTTCACGCTGTTCGTTGCCTTCCTGCCAGCGGGTTTTCATCGACATGGAGTCTTTACCCACCGGGATAGTCAGGCCAAGCGCCGGGCATAGCTCTTCCCCTACCGCTTTGACCGCTTCGTACAACCCGGCATCTTCGCCAGGGTGGCCGGCTGCCGCCATCCAGTTTGCGGAGAGCTTGATACGTTTGATATCGCCAATCTGCGTCGCCGCAATGTTGGTCAGCGCTTCCCCCACTGCCAGACGGGCAGAGGCAGAGAAGTCCAGCAGCGCAACCGGCGCACGCTCACCGAGAGACATCGCTTCACCATAATAGCTATCCAGGCTGGCGGTGGTCACTGCGCAGTTCGCTACCGGGATCTGCCACGGCCCGACCATTTGGTCGCGCGCTACCATGCCGGTGACGGTACGGTCGCCGATGGTTACGAGGAACGTTTTTTCTGCGACGGCAGGCAGGTGCAGCACGCGGTTGACCGCATCGGCCAGCGTAATCTGCTCACGCGCAAGCTGCTCGCCCTTCGCTTTCAGCGTTTGCACATTACGGGTCATTTTTGGTGTTTTGCCCAGCAGCACATCGAGCGGCAGGTCGATCGGCTGATTATCGAAATGACGGTCATTCATCGAAAGATGCTGCTCTTCGGTGGCCTCACCGATTACCGCATACGGTGCGCGCTCGCGCTTACACAGTTCGTCAAACAGGGGCAACTGATCTGCAGCAACCGCCAGGACGTAACGCTCCTGAGATTCGTTACACCAGATCTCCAGCGGACTCATGCCTGGCTCATCACTTAAGATATCGCGCAGCTCAAACTTACCGCCGCGTCCACCGTCACTGACCAGCTCAGGCATCGCATTAGACAGACCGCCCGCACCCACGTCGTGGATGAACAGAATCGGGTTCGCATCCCCCATCTGCCAGCAGCGGTCGATCACTTCCTGACAACGACGTTCCATTTCTGGGTTGTCGCGCTGTACGGAAGCAAAATCCAGATCGGCATCGGACTGGCCGGAGGCCATTGAAGACGCCGCCCCGCCGCCAAGCCCGATGTTCATTGCCGGACCACCGAGGACGATCAGTTTCGCACCGACGACGATCTCGCCTTTCTGCACGTGATCGGCGCGAATGTTGCCGATCCCACCGGCCAGCATGATGGGTTTGTGATAGCCGCGCAGCTCTTCACCGTTGTGGCTATTCACTTTTTCTTCATAGGTACGGAAATAGCCGGTCAACGCCGGGCGACCGAATTCGTTGTTAAACGCCGCGCCGCCCAGCGGGCCGTCAGTCATGATATCCAGTGCGGTAACGATCCGATCCGGCTTGCCGAAATCTTCTTCCCACGGCTGTTCAAAGCCCGGAATACGCAGGTTGGACACGGAGAAACCCACCAGCCCAGCTTTCGGCTTCGCGCCACGCCCGGTCGCACCCTCGTCGCGGATTTCACCGCCGGAGCCAGTTGCTGCGCCCGGCCATGGAGAGATAGCGGTCGGGTGGTTGTGGGTTTCGACCTTCATCAGGATATGCGCAGGCTCCTGATGGAAATCATAACGACCGGTTTGATGATCGGCGAAGTAGCGCCCGACCTCAGAGCCTTCCATCACTGCCGCGTTGTCTTTATAGGCAGACAAGACGTGATCCGGCGTGGTTTCGAAGGTGTTTTTAATCATCTTGAACAGCGACTTCGGCTGCGGTTTACCGTCGATTACCCAGTCGGCGTTAAAAATTTTATGGCGGCAGTGCTCAGAGTTGGCCTGCGCAAACATGTACAGCTCGATGTCGTTCGGGTTGCGTCCCAGTTTGATAAACGCATCCTGTAAATAGTCGATTTCATCGTCTGCCAGCGCCAGACCCAAACGCAGGTTCGCGTCGATCAGCGCCTGGCGACCTGCACCCAGCAGGTCAACGCTAGAAACCGGCGCCGGCTGGTGATGAGCAAACAACGCTTGTGCATCGTCCAGCACAGAGAAAACCGTTTCCATCATGCGGTCGTGTAACACGGCAGCTACTTCCTGCCACTGTTCAGCGCTTAGCGTGGAGGCTTCAACATAGTAGGCAACACCACGTTCCAGACGGCTAATCTGTTGCAAGCCGCAGTTATGGGCAATATCAGTCGCTTTAGAAGACCAGGGGGAGATGGTTCCCGGGCGAGGCGTAACCAACAGCAGCTTGCCCTCAGGGACGTGGCTGCTGAGACTCGGACCGTATTGCAACAAGCGTGCAAGTTGCGCATGCTCATCCTCGTTTAACGGGGCATTCAGGTCAGCAAAATGGACATACTCGGCGTAAATAGTGTGAACCTGAAGATTGGCCGCCTGAAAACGCGCCAGCAATTTGTTAATACGGAATGCAGACAGTGCAGGCGAACCACGCAGAATTTCCATCATAAGTCTCTCGTCTTCGAAGCGCCTGAGGCGCTTATAAGTGTGCGCAAGGGGGGAAACGGGCGTCATTATAAAGAATCTGCCGCGCCGACGAAACCGTTTGCGTCGAAATAAAATCACAACCGTCAGTTATCCTCAAATGCTGCCCCCCTTCTGAAGGAGTTGCCAACTGACGCAAGTTTAAGCAAAATGCCGCTCATTGATGATGAATTCACTTCTTAATCGCGAGCATAGCAGGCTGAAACAACGCACGGTTCAGAGAATTAACTAATTGAAAAAATTAAAGATTAATTATCTGTTTATCGGCATTTTGACGTTGCTGCTGGCAGCGGCCTTGTGGCCATCCATTCCTTGGTTCGGTAAAGCCGACAATCGTATCGCCGCCATTCAATCGCGGGGAGAGCTGCGCGTCAGTACCATTGACTCTCCGTTAACGCATTCCACTCTTACCGGGAAACGCTTCGGGCTGGATTATGAGCTGGCCCAACAGTTCGCCCGTTATTTAGGCGTGAAGTTAAAAATCACCGTGCGCCAGAACATCAGCCAGCTTTTTGACGACCTCGACAACGGCAAGGCCGATCTGCTCGCCGCCGGTCTGGTCTATAACAGCGAACGGGTCAAAAATTACCAGCCAGGCCCCACCTACTACTCGGTTTCCCAGCAACTGGTGTATCGGGTCGGGCAATATCGTCCACGCACCCTGGCCAACGTGACAGATAAACAATTGACTATCGCCCCCGGGCACGTGGTGGTGAACGACCTGCAACACCTGAAAGAAACAAAATTTCCTGAGCTGAGCTGGAAGGTCGATGATAAAAAGGGCACCACGGAATTGCTCGATGATGTCATCAACGGCAAGCTGGACTACACCATTGCCGATTCCGTAGCGATCAGTCTGTATCAGCGCGTACACCCTGAACTGGCCGTCGCACTGGATGTCTCTGACGAACAACCGGTGACCTGGTTTAGCCCGCTGGACGATGACAATACACTTTCCGCCGCCCTGCTGGATTTCTTTAACACCATCAATGAAGACGGGTTACTGGCGCGGCTGGAAGAAAAATATCTCGGGCATGGCAATGATTTTGACTATGTTGATACCCGCACGTTTTTACGGGCGGTCGACAGCGTATTGCCTGATCTCAAGCCGCTGTTTGAGAAATATGCGCAAGAGATAGACTGGCGATTGCTGGCGGCCATCTCTTATCAGGAATCGCACTGGGATGCGCAGGCCACCTCGCCGACCGGCGTACGTGGTCTGATGATGCTGACCAAAAATACCGCCCAGAGTCTGGGATTAACGGACCGAACCGACGCCGAGCAAAGCATCAGCGGGGGCGCTCGCTATCTGCAAGATATGATGAGTAAAGTTCCGGATACCGTCCCCGAGGGCGAACGGATCTGGTTTGCGCTTGCCGCCTATAATATGGGGTATGCGCATATGCTGGATGCCCGCGCGCTGACGGTAAAAACCAAAGGTAACCCGGACAGTTGGGCCGACGTAAAACAGCGCTTGCCGCTGCTCAGCCAAAAGCCCTGGTACAAAAAACTGACCTATGGCTATGCACGCGGCCACGAAGCCTATGCCTACGTAGAGAATATCCGTAAGTATCAGATAAGTCTGGTGGGATATCTGCAGGAGAAAGAAAAGCAGGCGATCGAAACGCAGCAACTGGCGCAGGATTATCCGGCGGTTTCGCCCGCAGAGTTGTTAGGGAAAGAGAAATTTCCGCTCTCAGCGTTTCTCTCGCAAACCTCGTCGAACTATCTGACGCACACCCCTTCACTGCTGTTTTCCCCGCAGAAGAAGGAGGAAAAGTAGTGGCATGCTCATGCCGGATGGCGGCTTAAAATCCTTATCCGGCCTACCGCTGTAATCACTCCGTGGCGGACTTTTTCAGGGCTTTAATTTCCTGACGACGCATACGGAAGAAGTCACTGAGCAGGGTGGCGCATTCATCACGCAATATGCCTTCTGTCACCTCAACCCGGTGATTCATGCCCGGATGATGCAGTACATCCATTAACGAACCTGCGGCCCCCGTTTTCGCATCACGCGCACCAAATACCACCCGACCGATACGGCTGTGTACCATTGCACCCGCACACATTACGCATGGCTCAAGGGTGACGTACAGTGTGGCATCCAGTAAGCGGTAATTTTGCAGGACCAGCCCGCCCTGACGCAGCGCCATGATTTCAGCATGAGCGGTGGGATCGTGATGACCAATCGGCCGATTCCAGCCTTCGCCAATTACACGATTGTTATGCACCAGAACCGCGCCTACCGGAACCTCACGCTCATCCCAGGCGCGCTTTGCTAGCGTTAACGCATGACGCATCCAGTATTCGTGGCTAAATTCAACATCAGACAAAGGCAGAACTCCAGTAATCAAAGCGGGCGCATTATACACAGACGCTATCGTTTACTCTATTCGAGTTGCTGCAGCTCTCCACGCGGCGTGACGCGCCAACGATGCTGGCAGAACGAGAGCAGCGGATTGTCCTGCTTACTGTCGCTGTAGCCGCTATACAGCGCCAGCGGGGCGCCAATCTGGCGTTCCAGTTGAGTGACTTTCTCATGGCCAAGGCAGCGTAAAGGCAGCACCCAGCCACCGTAACCGCGCGCCATTTGACTGGCGATAAGATTCACCCGAGGCAGCCACGGGGTGTCAAAGTAAACCTGCTCGACCAGCGACTGCGGGGAACCGGTGATCAGCCAAATATCCGCATCAGAGCTTAACAGATAGGTGGTCAGGCGCTGCTGCACCAGCGGAAACGCCGTCACGTGATGGCGAAACCAACGCACAAAATCAGCTTGGTGGGCTTTAAGGCGTGCTTCTCGCCGACCAAAAGTGCATCCCCACAGGAGCAAACTCATTGGCCAACGGGCGGCGCGCCCTTTGATCAACATCGCCACCGCGATAATCGGTAACAGCGGCAGTACAAGCAGCGCATTCAACGGTTGGCGGCGCAGCAGATAACGCAGAAAACTACCGAACATATCCTGCTGGTGTAACGTACCGTCCAAATCAAAAAAAACAACGCGACGCTCGTGATTGGTCAAACCTTAGTCCTCTGGATCGTTGAACCCCAATAGCCAGGTAAACAAGAACCCGGCGATAACCGCTACCAGATAGCCTAACAGATAGAACATCACTTTTCCGGCAACAATCGTCAGCGCCAGCGGTAATCCCGAGATACCAAAGGTGATAACCGTCGCCACTTTCCAGTAGCTGATCAGCGCCCCACCGACCGCACCACCGAGGCAAGCGCCGATAAACGGTTTACCCAGCGGCAGCGTTACGCCAAAAATCAACGGCTCGCCAATGCCCAGTAACCCGACCGGCAGCGCGCCTTTGATCACTTTTTTCAGTCGTGCGTTACGGGTTTTCATCAGAACAGCAATTGCGGCGCCAATCTGACCGACCCCGGCCATCGCCAGGATGGGAAATAGCGCGTTATAGCCATGCGCCTGCACCAGTTCCACGTGAATCGGCACCAGCCCCTGATGGAGTCCGGTGAGCACCAGCGGCAGGAACGTTCCCGCCAGCACCGCGCCGACCAGGAAACCGCCGCGATCAATCGCCCAGGAGGCGCCGTGGGCAATGGACTCGGAGATCCAGCCACCGAGCGGTTGTAGCGCCACAATCGCAATCGTCCCGGTAATCAGGGTAGTCAGCAACGGATTAAGGATCAACTCCAGCGATTCCGGCAACACCTCGCGGAATTTGCGCTCTATCCAGCACATTAACGCCACCACCAGCAGCACCGCAATCACCCCGCCACGCCCGGGCTGTAGCGCCTCGCCAAACAGGGTAATTTGCGCTAGCTGTGGGCTGGAGAGAATGCCGGCCATTACGCCGCCCATTGCCAGCGAACCCCCAAACACTTTGGCCGTATTCACCCCCACCAGAATATTCATGATGGCAAAAACGGCGCTGCCGAAAATACCTAACAGCCCCAGCATATTGGGATAATGGGTGGCAAAGTCGCCCACAATATCAGGGCGCTTGAGGATATTGATAATACCGGTAATCAAACCGGAGGCGATAAACGCCGGGATCAGCGGAATAAAGACGTTTGCCAGTTTACGCAGCGCATCGCTCATTGGCGCTTTGTACTTCGCTTTCACCTGAGATTTTGTGCGTTCAATGTCGTGTGCATGCGGACGTTCGCCGTCATCAGCAATCAGAGAACGCATGGCATCCACCACTTTGGCGGCCTTACCGGGACCGACAATAATCTGATGCTGCGCCCCCTGCTTCACATAGCCGCTGACGCCGGGCAGCTGCTTCAGCCGGGGAATATCCAGTTGGTCGTCATCCTGGACTTCTACCCTGACGCGGGTCATACAGTTTTCCAGGCGCAGAATATTTTTTTCTCCGCCAACCCCCAGCAGAATATCGCTAGCAAGCGCCGCCGTTTTGTCCATATGTACCTCTTAGTGTTCTAACGCCGCGCGTAAAAAACCCTGGTGAGCGGAGAGTTTTGCCCTGGCTGCCGTCGCGTCTAGCCCGGTCAGCGCCATCAGAATGGCGGGCTTAACGTCAAAATCGGTCTGCTTCAGTAACGTTTCAGCGTCTTCGCGCGAAATGCCGGTGGCTTCCACCACCATCCGGCAGGCCCGATCGACCAGCTTGGCGTTGGTCGCTTTCATATCCACCATCAGGTTCTGATACACCTTGCCATACTTCACCATCGCACCGGTGGAAATCATATTTAGCACCAGTTTCTGCGCGGTGCCCGACTTCAGACGGGTTGAACCGGTCAGCGCCTCCGGACCAACCACCACAGAGATGGCGATATCCGCTTCGCGGGCAATAGGTGAGTCCGGATTACAGGAAATCGCGACCGTCGTACAGCCCACCGCATGCGCATATTTCAGGCCGCCAATCACATACGGTGTCCGACCCGATGCCGCCAGACCGACAACCAGATCCTGCGCGGTCAGATTCAGCGCCCGCAGGTCATCTTCCCCAAGCTGCGAGTTATCTTCTGCGCCTTCAACCGCTTTTAATAACGCCCCTGGCCCACCGGCAATCAGCCCGACCACTAATCCGTGCGGTACACCAAAAGTTGGCGGACATTCTGAGGCATCCAGCACGCCGAGACGTCCGCTGGTCCCTGCCCCCATGTAAATAATCCGCCCGCCTGCTTTAAGTGCCTGCGCAGCCGCATCAACCGCATGCGCAACTTCAGACAGTGTCGCTTTTACTGCTTCCGCTACCAGCGTATCCTGTTGATTAAAACGATGTACCAGCTCAAGCGTGGATAACGCATCGAGATCCATCGTTTGTGGATTGCGGGTTTCTGACACTAACGCACCGAGATTCATTTTTGTTCCTTAGGAATTTTTAATTCATAATAATCCGTCATAATGGAATATTATATTCACTCAGGCGAGTGAAATGTTGTTTTGTAATCGCCATCACATTTTCGCCAGGAGACAGCATGAACTGTTTGATTCGCATTCGTCAGCGTTACCCTGACCTCGCACAAAGCGATAAAAAGCTTGCGGATTATCTTCTTACGCAACCAGATAATGTGCGTCATCTCAGCTCTCAGCAGTTAGCTTTTGAAGCGGGCGTTAGCCAGTCCAGCGTCGTGAAGTTCGCGCAGAAAATGGGCTTTAAAGGCTTCCCTGCCCTCAAATTGGCGATCAGCGAAGCGCTGGCCAGCAATCCCAATCCGCATTCGGTTCCGGTGCACAATCAGATCCGCGGTGACGATCCTATGCGACTGGTAGGTGAGAAGCTAATTAAGGAGAACGTAGCAGCGATGCATGCCACGCTGGACGTCAATAGCGAAGACAAACTAATGGAAAGCGTCACGATGCTGCGCACAGCCAGGCGCATGATCCTCACCGGCATTGGCGCCTCGGGCCTGGTGGCGCAAAATTTTGCCTGGAAGCTATTGAAGATAGGATTTAATGCGGTCGTTGAACGCGATATGCATGCCCTGCTGGCGACCGTACAGGCGCTGGATTCAAACGATCTGCTGCTGGCCATTTCGTATAGCGGAGAGCGACGCGAACTCAATCTGGCCGCGGATGAAACATTACGCACCGGGGCAAAAATCCTCGCCATCACTGGTTTTACTCCCAATGCCCTGCAGCAGCGAGCCACCCGTTGCCTGTACACCATTGCCGAAGAACAGGCCACGCGCAGTGCCGCAATTTCATCAACGCATGCGCAAATGATGTTGACTGATTTACTGTTTATGGCGCTGGTGCAGCAAGATCTCGAACATGCCCCGGAGCGGATCCGCCACAGCGAAGCGCTGGTAAAAAAACTGGTTTGAGCAAAGAATGCGCGTATAATGCCCGCCCGATTTGTGATGTTTTGAGAGTTTCCTGATGGCCCTGTTAATCACTAAAAAGTGTATCAATTGCGATATGTGGAACAACATACATAAACATCAATAATTTCAATAAAATAAAATCATGTGTTACTGATTGCGTTGCTGAGTTTTGTGAGGAAAAAATTTTCAACAAAAGCCCAGCAACACAAATTTTAAAGAGATTCAGCTACAGGGAACTTCTTGTACAGCGTTGATATCCCTATTCCGTACACACCGGAAATATATTGGCGGCTTGCACCAGCTGCGATTAGCCTCCCCATTTCTTCCCATTCTTCATTAGTAAATTTCGGCCGCCTCCCACCCACACGACCTTTTGCTCTAGCTACGGCCAAGCCAGCTAAGGTACGTTCACTATTAAGGTCGGATTCATACTGTGCTGCGGATAAAATATTTCTGAAATTGTAACGTCCGCTAGCCGTGCGAAGATCGACGCCGTCAGTGATGCTGCGGAAGTTAACCCCGCTTTCTTGCAGGTGTTGAAACATCAGCAGCGCGTGTAAAACGTTACGCCCAATCCTGTCCAGATTCCATACCACCAACTCATCCCCTGCCTGCATAGCAGCGATTAACCGCTTCAGTACAGGGCGGTTCGATTTTCTCCCGCTGGCATGCTCTTCGACGATGTGATCACACCCAGCCGCTTCGAGAGCAAGTCGCTGAAGTTCGGTGTCCTGATGGTTTGTTGATACTCGGGCATAGCCGTAAATCATGGGTATTTCTCCTGTTATGAAAACAGGAGAAACGGCGAGAGATCGCCAGATGCTTGAGGGTTTTAAAAAAGGTTGCTTTAAGATGGGCGTGGTCACCACCACATCATCAAAGTGGAACGCGCTGGGAGCGTACCGCTGCAGAATGGGGCATCTCATTAAGCAGTTGATTACTTCCATTGCGAGTGATTCAATAGATATTGAAAATTCACCCGAAGAGAAAGAAAATGCAAGGAAATAGAATTGACTTTGTCAATACTTTGAGAGGATTTGCAGCATTAGCCGTTGTTATTGCTCACTATACTGGTAATTTTTGGTCAATGCGAACAGCAGTAGCAAGTCTTACAAATGCTCCTGAATTACCATCTGAAACATATGCTTGGCCTAGGGAAGGTGCGAATAAGCAGGTCA
>NZ_SZWP01000053.1:0-5084 GCF_005280825.1 Citrobacter sp. wls829 | reverse complement strand
TGACCTGCTTATTCGCACCTTCCCTAATTTATGAGGTTTGAGGTGTTACTAAATAAATTAACTGTTGAAAAATTCCATTCGATAATGGAAAGTATTCTTGAGCGATTAGAGAAAGATGACTATCTCTCATGGGATTTTATCAATCGGTTATCTAAAAATGGATGGGTTCCCCCATTAGCTTTTGATTGTTATGACTACTTTCAATGCCCGTCATCAGAATTATCAGATAAAGAAATTGAATTAGGGTTCATGAATTTTTTTGAACTTAATTTTGAAAGCGTATTTTTAAAAATAATAAATCTTGAAGAGGAACAAAATCCTTTTATCCACAAGATGTTATTAGAGGTAATTCAAGCATACAGGCAAGGATTTTATCAAATCTGTATTCCTTCATTGTTTGCAATACTTGAAAGGTATTTGGCTGATCTTTCAAATGATGGTGACTTAAGTAATGTGAAGTATGGTATGGGTTTGGCTCGAAAAGTTTGGATTGAAAAAGATAAGAACGGTCAATTTATTGAAACTGATGGTGAAATTCCTTATCAGTTTGTGCAGAGTTGCTATTTAATTAAACAATTCTTAGATAAGTATTTTACGAAGATTGATTTTGAAAGTTTTGATTCGTTGAATAGACACGCATTTGCTCATGGGAGACAGCAATACTATGCAACTCGAGTTGATGCCGTGAAATTGATTTTTATTATTACAAACATTATTAGCATGTATTATCAGATTGAATTCATTACTCCTGAGGAAGAGTAATGAATGGCTAATTCAGAAGTGAAGAATAAATGGAAGGTTTTGAAAAACATTAGCGGTCATAGGGTTAAGATCTTTATTCCTGCTACATTGCAAATTAGTTAGGGTGATGTCAGAGAAAGGTAGTTATCTAATGCAAAAAAAAGATAATTCTATCTATGATCTGATTGACATTATTAAAGCTGTAGATAAAAGAGCAGGCTCTGTCAACGTTCTAGACTCGCCCCTCGGGTGTACGGTCATTCTGATAAACTTCACTGTCTGACATACCCTGATGCTGTCGCCTAACGGCCCCGCTTGTTGCCTTACCACCAACGGGTTCATGATGTACTATGGGAGAAAACAGGAGCGTGTATGTCAGATAATTATGCTGGTCTTATTGGGACAGTTGTGGGTGCAATCATTACAGGAGGCTTCGCCTGGTTTACTGATTGGCGTAAGAACCGTTCGAAGAATGAAAAAGATTTAGAAGTGTTAGCCCTAAAACTGACTTATAAACTAGATCGGTATGTTGCACTGTGCCTTGAGTGTTCAGAAGATGATGGGCGCGAGTATTATTATGAAGATGAAGGTAGATGCTCTGGATCGGTGTTTAGAGGTTATGTCATTGAATTTCCTGATTTTAAGCTGGGAAAATTCGAAGATATCGATTGGAAGTTGTTACCTGTGAATTTAATGCACGAAATTTTTACACTTCCTACAAAAGTTGACAATGCAAAGCAGCGATTCGTCAAGGAATGGAACGAATTTGATGATCATTTAAACGATGATTATCCTACAACAAAACGCGCCAAGGAATTGACAGACCTCGCGATTTATTTTTATAACGTATCATTCAGCTTACGGACGTTGGCAGGACTACCGCTCCCTGAGGATTCAATCATCATAGATACACTTAATAAAAATAAAATTAACAACGATAAAGATTACGATAGATTATTTATTCGAGAGGAATGATTAATGTCTGGAATGCTTGCAAGTACAGCGGCGGCTGTAGGGATCATTGATAAGGCTGTCGGCATCGCAAAGAAACTTGCGGATGATGGCGGTGAGCTTGATAAGGCCACGCTTAAACTTGAGCTTGCTAACCTCATGACAGAGCTTGCCAGCGTTAAGATGGAAGTGATCACAACCCAAGCTCTTCTTTTCGAGGCTGAACAAAAAAACAAACAGCTTGAAGAGCAGCTTAAGGATAAGCACACCTTCATTTTCAATGATGGACTTTACTGGAAAGAAGGCGATGAAACAGCCTATTGTCCCAAATGCTTTGAAGTTGATAAGGTGCAAACACACATGATTTTTTCGCGTGCCGTTGGTCAATACTCCGCAAGTTGGTATTGCAATAATTGCAGAAACAGCATTTATCCAAAATCCCGCTAAAATCGTCATTCTTTGGCGGAAGTGTCAAATGTCTTTGCATACGGACATTTCCCCTTAGTTACCTAAGTGAACAGGTAATTGCTGTTCTGATACGTGCGTAGCGTTTTTCCGCTCTTCGTCTGTTCCTCCTGTGGGTGGGTCATCGTAATTTGTCCGGCATTTGCCAGGGCTGGCAGTAACGCCAGTGTCAGCACCAGTAAACTGTTTTTCATGTGTACCCCCTTATAAGTCCATCTCATTGATCACACGACTAACGGCTTGTTTATCTAAATCCAGATAGCGCCTGGTGTCGGTGATGTTGCTGTGATTAAGCACGGTCATAGCTAACGCGATGTTGTTTGCAGAACGTTTGTAGATGGCATTCCCGCCAGCTTTGCGGAAGCTGTGCGCCGATACAGTGCCATGAATCCCGATAGCTTTAGCGGCTTCTGCGATCTGCTTGCTCACTTCCTCGCGTCGTACAGGCGCTTGCTTGTTCATTGATCGGTTACGCTGGCTTCTGAACACATGCACATCATTGGGAAACTCAGCGCGGCGACGTGTGATCATCTGCACCACTGGAGCCGGAAGGGTGAGGGCTTTACGCTTCCCTGTCTTCTGTTCTTCTATGTCAATCTCACCGTTGATCACGTCGTCAAAGCGTAACGCTACGGCATCCCCCACACGCAATACGGCGGCTTGCATCATTAACGTAACGTCAGCTATCAGGCTCTTGTTATGAGCGTTTAGCCATTCCCTGATCGCTTTAGCTTGCTGTTCGTCTAACACCACTGCTCTGTTCAATTTATCCTCCATTAAGGACACACATCTAAACTTATGAAATAAACATTATGATCATTTTCAGTTGGTTGCAAGAAAAATGATCAAAGATTGATCTGTGATGTGTGTGGTAAATGGCGCGGTTGTGTCCAGTGCTGAACGCGAAGATCAGGCACACCCAGATCGAAATCTGCACAATTTCAAAATATCTTCAACAAAATCAATTTGTTGTCATTTATAAACATGTGTTTGGACGTTGCCAAATCATCAGATCGGCAAGAAGAACAGCGGTAACACCGGAACATCACACTACAGATGGTTGTGTGTGGTTGTTGTCTATTTCATTGATTTTATGTTGGAAAATGTGAGGGTATTAGGCGAGGGTGGCGCTAACCTGCCAGTATGCACGGAGTATGCAGAGTTTATTCACTTGAAACTGATTGTGTAATGAAATGATTAGAATGCTAATGAAATGGTGGATTTTGGCATGAAAAAATCAGCGGCGTTTCATTTCGTGAAAACTCGTTCGACAAATGCACCTATCATGAAAGTGCTCATAGTGGACAATGATCGCTGTGAGCCGCACGGCGTAAGGCTTTAACAAGGTTAAGTGATTTTAAAATTAAAGTTAAAATTTAACTTAGGCTAAATTTTTCTTGTATCAATGGCGTTTCTTTACCTGCCAATTACCAGCGGATTACGGGCCAGTTTGATGGGAATTACACCAGGGTTATTGCATGGATAAATCGGAGTGAGCAGGGCGACGATTTACCGTCGGGTAAAGTGAGAAACAAGCACCCCTACAGAATTCTGTTACCCTTTGGACTTTCTATGCACCAGTACACCTACAAAATACTGTGACCCTACCCCCACAGAAAACTGTTAGACACCCCCACAGAATTTTGGGGGAGGGGGTAACAGAATTCTGTTAGCTATTAGATCACTTATTAAATTATTTGATTAGATCAGAACTTATGATCTTTTTACGCTGTTCCTGGTCGGTACTCTACGGGAAATCTCACCTACGCGACCCTTGACGGGCTGACGGTTCGACCCCGTACCGCTCAGGAACAAGCACAAGCGTAACTCTGTATCTTCTTGACTCGTGCAAACTTCGTTTCTGACGAACGTCAGGCACGAATGATTTTATGCCGTAGGCAAAGTACCGTTGCGCTGTGCGCGTAATAATCGTGTGCTTCGCCAGTGGCTAAAGTTCACTTACCCCCGTACCTCGTGCAAGTTCACTAAGCCTCAATCCAATACCAACTAACTACAATCCTGATAACTACCGTTATCCCTCTGTAGTTGTGCTATTGGTTTCGGGAGTAAGTGCCAGAGGTGCGCCCGTATGCCGTTATGCTTCACAGCAGCCTCATAGAGCGTTTTAAGCAGGGCAGGGAATACCTATGTAGCGCATGTGTATGCAAACCTCGCATAGCTCGATACAGCGCGTTTTATGGTAATTGGTAGAACTTGATCTCTTTTGGTGAGTATGCTATGATCTTAAATGGATAAAAATAATTATTGACTTTTATCTTGTTTCGTGTTAGATTAGTATCAGGAGCTAAGAAAAAGATTCTTACCTTCTATCTCTGAGGTGTTCAGCCTCCCAAAAATTCCAAATCGCAATGCACTTTGAGCCGTCAGGCTGCAAGGTGTTTTTATTTTATCTCAACTAAGGAGAACCGTTATTAAATACTTCGACATTGACACTACGGTGTCACAGCTTGTTAACGGTGAAGTCACCCGCTTCCAAATTAAAGCTATACGCAACACTAATCGTAAGCACGGCTATAAAGAGCGTGAAGAGTTCTTTAATGAAGTGCTACGACGCTTCGATCTAATTAGAGCAGCACAGAAAGAAACTGACAAATAAGCCAGAAGGAGAAAACCACATGAGCGACATTATAAATGCGAAGAAACAACCGCGCACTTGCTTACACATTCCTGATGAAACGTTCCAGGCCTTATTTAAAGAGGCGAGAAATCAAAGAGTGACAGTTACAGAATACATCCTCAATGTTCTGAATAAAGAGGCAACCAATCTTAACAAGGGCAAGTGATCCAATTATCACCATAGTAGCGCCGTGAGCGCGATTACAATTAAGGATAAAATTTCAAATGACAACAAATGATGATCAATTTGTAAGGGTTCCTATGTGGATTCTGAAAATAAGCCACGTCAA
>NZ_SZWP01000071.1:0-16646 GCF_005280825.1 Citrobacter sp. wls829 | reverse complement strand
TCATTTCGCCCTCAGCCGGAACCGACCCCTTCTATGACATTACCGCGTCCAGTGATGGCCGTGTGGTGGATAAAAGCTGGGTGTCACGTGTTGCGGAAGTGATGGATATTCCTTTCTGTGTCGCGGGCGGGATCAAAACGCCGGAAGACGCCGCGCAGATCCTCTCCTTCGGGGCAGACAAAATTTCTGTCAACTCCCCTGCTCTGGCCGATCCTGACCTGATCACCCGCCTTGCTGACCGTTTTGGCGTGCAGTGTATTGTGGTGGGGATTGATACCTGGTTCGATGAGCAAACCGGCAAGTATCACGTCAATCAGTATACCGGCGATGAAAGCCGTACCCGTGTTACGCAATGGGAAACCCTGGAGTGGGTGCAGGAAGTTCAAAAGCGCGGCGCCGGGGAAATCGTGTTGAATATGATGAACCAGGATGGCGTGCGTAACGGTTACGACCTGGCGCAGCTGAAAAAAGTGCGCGAGGTTTGTCATGTACCGCTTATCGCCTCCGGCGGCGCGGGCACGATGGAACACTTTTTAGAAGCGTTTCGCGACGCGGATGTGGACGGCGCGCTGGCCGCTTCGGTATTCCACAAACAGATTATTAATATAGGTGAACTTAAAGCGTTCCTGGCGCTACAGGGAGTGGAGATTCGGGTATGTTAACTGACACGCAACGCGCGCAGCTTGATTTCGAAAAGACCGACGGACTGTTGCCGGTAGTGGTGCAACACGCCGTATCCGGCGAAGTGCTGATGCTGGGCTATATGAACGGCGAAGCGCTGGATAAAACGCAGGAAACCGGCAAAGTCACTTTTTATTCGCGCACTAAACAGCGTCTGTGGACCAAGGGCGAAACCTCGGGCCATTTCCTGAACGTGGTAAGCATCACGCCGGATTGCGATAACGACACCCTGCTGGTGCTGGCTAACCCAGTTGGCCCGACCTGCCATAAAGGCACCTCAAGCTGCTTTGGCGACGTACATCACCAGTGGCACTTCCTCTATCAGCTTGAACAGCTGCTGGCGGAGCGGAAACACGCTGACCCGGCCAGTTCCTACACGGCGAAGCTGTATGCCAGTGGAACCAAGCGTATTGCGCAGAAAGTGGGTGAAGAAGGCGTGGAGACGGCGCTGGCAGCAACGGTGAACGATCGCGAAGAGCTGACCAATGAAGCGTCAGACCTGATGTATCACCTGCTGGTGTTGTTACAGGATCAGGAACTGGATCTTGGGGCGGTGATTGAGAATTTGCGGGGAAGGCATAAATAAGACGTAAAAAAGGCCGGGATAACCGGCCTTTTTATTTACCTGAAAGAAATTAATCTTGCAGCCATTCGGTGTGGAACACACCTTCTTTATCGGTACGCTTGTACGTGTGTGCGCCAAAGTAGTCGCGCTGCGCCTGGATCAGGTTAGCCGGCAGTACGGCTGCACGGTAGCTGTCGTAGTAAGCGATAGCGGCTGAGAACGTCGGGGTCGGGATGCCATTCTGTACAGCGTAGGCAACCACATCACGCAGTGCTTGCTGGTAATCGTCCGCCGCTTTTTTGAAGTACGGGGCCAACAGCAGGTTCGCGATTGACGGGTTTTCTGCATAGGCATCGGTGATTTTCTGCAGGAACTGGGCGCGAATGATGCAGCCAGCACGGAAGATTTTAGCAATCTCGCCGTAGTTCAGGTTCCAGTTGTTTTCTTCCGATGCGGCACGCAGCTGAGAGAAGCCCTGTGCATAAGAAACAATCTTGCCCAGATACAGTGCGCGGCGCACTTTTTCGACGAATTCCGCTTTATCACCGGTGAACGGCTTAACTTCAGGGCCGCTCAGCACTTTAGAAGCCGCAACGCGCTGTTCTTTCAGAGAAGAAATGTAACGTGCGAATACCGATTCGGTGATCAGAGACAGCGGCTCGCCGAGATCCAGGGAGCTCTGGCTGGTCCATTTACCGGTACCTTTGTTAGCGGCTTCGTCCAGGATCACATCCACCAGGTAGATACCGTTTTCATCTTTTTTGGTGAAGATATCTTTGGTGATGTCGATCAGGTAGCTGCTCAGTTCACCTTTATTCCATTCGGTAAAGGTATCTGCCAGTTCCGGGTTAGAAAGGTTCAGGCCGTGCTTAAGCAGGGAGTAGGCTTCAGCGATAAGCTGCATATCGCCGTATTCAATGCCGTTGTGAACCATTTTCACATAGTGACCCGCGCCATCAGCACCGATATAAGTCACACAAGGTTCGCCATCTTCCGCAACCGCAGCGATTTGTTTCAGAATCGGGGCAACGAGTTCATACGCTTCTTTCTGGCCGCCAGGCATGATGGACGGGCCTTTCAGCGCGCCTTCTTCACCACCGGAAACGCCGGTGCCGATGAAGTTAAAGCCTTCAGCAGACAGCTCACGGTTACGGCGAATGGTGTCGTGGTAATAGGTATTACCGCCATCAATAATAATGTCACCCTTATCGAGATATGGCTTCAGGGAGTCGATAGCAGCATCAGTGCCAGCGCCCGCTTTAACCATCAGCAGGATACGACGCGGCGTTTCGAGCGACTCAACGAACTCCTGAACGGTATAGTAAGGAACGAGTTTTTTGCCCGGGTTCTCGGCAACGACTTCTTCGGTTTTTTCACGAGAGCGGTTGAAAATGGATACGGTATAGCCACGGCTTTCGATGTTGAGCGCCAGGTTGCGCCCCATCACTGCCATACCGACAACGCCGATCTGTTGCTTGGACATTATTTACTCCTGTCAGGTGTTTTTTATCAGTAACGAAATTTTTGACGAGTTATTTACCAAATATTAACCTGGCTTCGCCTGTAGGGATAGTCTTTATGTTGGTAAATAAACATCCAGATTCATTTAAATAAAACAAATAAAGACAATGATACTAATGGCTTATAATTATACGTAAAAGGTAAGCAGCCAAAATTAAAGTAATGAACGATATAACCGATAATATTCTTCGTTCATGTGTTTTGCTGTAAACAAATTTTCAAATCGTTTCTTGGCATTAATACCAAACTCTCTGGCCTGCTCTTCATCCTGCCATAATTCATCCATCACTTCACAAAGGCTTTGCGGATCATTAGGCTTAGCTACTAAACCGGTTTCCCGATCGATATTAATATACGTTGTGCCCGTACCGATCTCACAGGAAATAATAGGTTTCGAAAAAAGCGCTCCTTCGAGTAGTGAAACGCCGAAAGCTTCTGTTCTGAGATGGGACGGGAAAACCACGCCATAACACAGACTAAGAATGATGCATTTATCTTTTTCAGAAACGCCGCCGAGGAACATGATGTTATCAAGGCCCAACGTTCTGGCTTTCTCTTTTAATCTTTGCTCGCTTGGCCCCGCTCCGACAATGACAACGGTAGCAGCGCTCTGCTTTAACGCATCCAGAAGAATATCAAGGCCTTTATAGTAACGTAGCGCGCCGACAAACAGGAGAAACTTCGCCGGCAGCTTTTGCTTCCAGTATTCCACTCGCGATGCATCGTCAAACGTATATGCATTTGCATCGATCCCAATAGGGATAACCTTCACTTTGGATGCGAATTTTTGAAGCGTTTTGCTGGTATTAAAATAATTTGGTGAAGTGGCCACAATCGCAGATACGGATTTAAGAAATCTGTTCATCAAAGGCGTATATACCTTTAATAAATTTTTTTGCTTAATAATATCCGAGTGATAGGTCACTACCGTCGGCTTATCAATATCCGTAAGAAAATGGATCATGTCCATAAAGGGGAAAGGAAAGTGATAGTGAATAATGTCTGCTTTTTGCGCCAGTTTTTTAAATTTATAAATTACATCATAAGAAAATGGCGTGGAGGCGATAGAAACAAGCTCTTTAGCTTTTACCACATTGACATTATTACCGCTGACGTATGGTTTTGTAGGGTCACGGCTTAAAGATAAAATCTGACATTCAACATCTTTTATATGATTAAGTTCGGTAAGATGAAAAATAACATGCTCAACGCCCCCGAAAGAATCTGGATAGTACGTTTTATAAAAATGCAATACATTCATGTAATTATCTTAATTTTTAATGATTCTGGCGGGTGTTCCCACATAGACGCCAGACTCATCGATATCTTTGACGATACAACCGTTAGCGCCCAGAGTCACTTTGTCAGTGACTTTAATACCATCAATCACGACAGAGCCTGCGCCGATAAAACAGTGTGAGCCAATCCGGGTTTTACCAGCAATACGCGCACCAATCGAAATATGGGTGAAATCACCCACATTACAATCATGCTCGGTGATGCTGCCGGTATTCATGATGCAGCCTTTACCAATTGTTGTATTAGGGCCGACATGAGAATGGTGTCCGATAAAAGTGCCTGCACCAACTGTAGTATTGATACCCAGGGTCGCGGTTGCTGAAATAATCGTATACACAGGCCAGTGCCATTCTTCCAGCATCGCGATTTGGGACAACCGCGTCGCGTTATTTCCTGAGGCGGGAAATGCTGCCCAACCTTCTGGCAGCTGCTCAGGAAAATTTTTATAAACAGGGAAACCATAAAAGGTTTCCCCATCAGCTGCATTATCATCGACAAAAATGAGATTCGCGATGCCCAGAGAGCAGGCAACGTCAGCCACGCTTCTGGCGTGGCCTCCGAAGCCGCAGATAACAATGCCGTTAACTGTGCTCATAGGTTACCCGTGTTCTGTCAGCAATTGCGTCCAGCGCATCGATATGCTCATTAACCACATCTTCCCAGTTACGTTGAATAAGCTGGTTATAAGTCTGCATTTGCACCGTTTTTAATTCATCTAAATTATCCACAGCCCAAAGGATCTTATCGGCCAGACATTTCCAGTCCAACGGATCAAAGAAAGTCATTTCCTGTAAGGCAGGATCGGTTAATACCTCTTCCGCAACCGGAATGCGACTCATAATGACTGGGGTGCCCACGGATAGGGCTTCGGTAAAGGTGAACGGGCAACCACCTTCACTCAAGGTTGGGTTAACGGCTAAATCCGCTCTTTTATAAAGCGCGGCTAACTCCTGGATAGATAATCCGTGGAGGAAAAGAACATCATACTCAAGACGGTTCTCTTTAATAAAATTAGAAATGCTTGAAAGATGGTCTGAACCGCAAGTTAAGATTAACTTATGCCCCCAGAATTTTTCTTTTAAAAGATAATTATATGCTTTTAATAACGTAATAATATTCTTATTAGGACGTGCCTGACTGGCATAAAATATAAATTTAAAGTCAGAGCCCAGGCCCTGGATATAAGCGTTTTTTTGTTTAGATAACGCTACCAGCATCAATTGTTGAGCGTAAAAATCAGAACTCGCTTTGGTATCCGGGAAACCAATAACATCCAGCCATTGATCAAGTCGATTAGGCGCATGCGGCACAACATAAACATTATCAGGATTGATATTGAAATGTTCTACGAGAGTTTTTTGCTTCACATCATTACTGTACGTAACGAAAAAATCATTCTTGTTGATTGCCTGAATGATTTTATTATAAGTGTATCGTACCCTTTCGCCGCCAATTTGTGAAAAAGCAGTCGGGAATTGGGTTAGTACCACGTCGGGTACGCACATCATTTTGGGGGCATTTATAGCAGTAAAACTATCCCAAAACGCAGTTGGAGAGTACCAGGCCTTAATATCTTTCAGAGATTCAATTATGGTATGCATACGCTCCGTCTCTGCCTGAATCATTCCATCATATAGATTCAATACTAAAGAATCATCCTTTGGTCTGAAAAAGATACCAGAGACACGTCTTTTAATTCTCCTAAAGATAGACAGGCTACTCGAGCTTTTTATCTTTCTTAACAGGATACTGGCTCCAAGGAGCACAAGATAAAATGGAGTAAAAATTAACACTAACAGGACTAACAAAATCCCATAAAGCATAACGGGAATGAGATCAGTTACAGAGTAAGCTCTGGAAACTCGTTTCTCAAAATCGCTTAAAATATTAGGCGGTAGCGCCTTTAGACGATTAATAAATCTGTTAAGAAGACTCTTTTTATTCTTTTTTTTCTTATTTTTTAATGCCGTAATATATTTATAAACATTTAAAATAACAGGCGTTCCTTTAGGGGATATTATATCCACCAATTTTAAAGGTACCCCTTCACTCTCAAATAATTTGTATATATCATCGACAGACCAGCTAGGGCATAACAATGTAAACTGTACATTTTCCTTTTTTTCTGCGCCCTTAATAAAGGCGGCCAGATATCTTCCCAGGCCTTCATGACGTAAATCCACTCCTGGAGGAAAACATATATAAATTCCATATTTATTCATAATAAGTTTCTCACCACTTCCCAATATTTCAAGCCATGATTATTGTAAGCCAGGTGGCTCAATTTTTCTTGTGTTGGTAAAATGGCTTTGAGATCTTTGAAGTTAACTTCCATCCATTTTAATTTTTTAGCAGTATCATGCGCATCAAACACATCAAAGTATGTCAGATTCAGCTCATAATTTTTATCCATTTCTTGAATGGCTGGATAAGAATTTGCTAAAGATGGGACATTAAACATCGCTGCTTCGATAACAGAGAAGGTACCGTTATCGCCATGAGATGAATGCAACAAAAAGCCAGCATTCTTTAAGAAAATTTTGTATTCAAGATCAGAAAGGTTACCTTGCATCTTGACTTTCTTTTTGAGCAACCGCGATTCATTGTAATGCTTTTTGGCAACTACAGCGTGCTCGCCTTCAACCGAAAGCAATTTCTCAGTATTAACGCCAGTAACGATACAGTTCATTGAACCATTATAAACGTCATAATAGATTCTCAAGGCCTGGAATATCTTATCCATATGTTTATGTGGATTAGAATTTGTTGGCCAAATAAAATAGTCACCTAAAGATTTGTTAGAATTATTTTGCTCAAGAATAGCCGTTTCTTCACTATGCTTTTCATCGAAGAGGAAGTTTGGAATAAGCATAGGCACTTTGGACAGTTTTTCTTTTTTTATACCTGCATATTGTAATGCATCATTATAAGTAAACTGAGTGGTTACAAGTACTTTATCAGCAGAACGGGCGACATCAATGAAGCGGTTATTGAGTTCATTTTTGATATGATTATTTCTTCTCTGAATATAATCATAAACCATCATAACAATAGGCTTAACCGGGAGAAGAGGCTTTTCCAATCGATCAGAAATTATGAACCATAGATCGCAGTCGAAACCATAGTTAATACCATCATCAGGTATATAATACTCATGGTTTTTAATTTCCCACCCCTCATAGCCAGCATACTCCATGCTACGATTGGCTTCCGCATGGTCTAACGTTTTCCATTTGAAAGGTCGGATAGCGATACGAGGATTTAAATCCTCAAACATATCGTCCTGGTAAATTTTATCATCGACATGATAAAATATTACTTTGCACGGTTCATTATTTTTAACGCTATTTTCATATAATTCATTAGCGATTAAAATGGCACCTCTTAAACTACCGCCCAGATAGCCTACGGGTAAAATAACAGCAATCTTTTTTTCTTTATATTGTTCTTTTAGCGAAACGGTATTATTTAAATTAATGCCATTGATGGAATTAAAAGCACTAACCCAATGCGGTAACAAGCTTTCGAAATTCATTGCATCGAGAAGTTTTTCCTGAGAGTGCTTAACTGACAACGCAAACTTTTTGTCACCCTCCATTAATCTTTTAATTTTCTTTCGTGCATCGGCAATATTTGTACAACGACCCGGCAAATCCTTTCCTCCAAGCCTGTCAAGCATACCGTTAGCCATAAAAATTAATGGCATGCCATTTTTTATGGCCTCGAAAGGATGGTAATGAATATGATATGGTTCGCTGGAATGATAAAACATGACCATTGAGTCACGCATATTTTCATTATGCGTTTCAAAATCTACAAAACCCAGTACATTTTTATCCATTACCTTGATAGGCTGGGCACCAGAAATGACATACTCGAATTCTGAGAAGTTATCAACGAACTCTTTATACGTTTTATTATAATAGGGATTTATAGCAATATCTGGACAGACAAAAAGAATTTTTTTATTTTTCCCTGTCCATTTATCTTCTACAGAAACATCTCTCATACCGAGCGGCAAATATACCGCCCTTCTTTTCAGGAAATCGGGCTCTTGGTTGGATAAATTATCATAAGCCATGCCAAAGATAAATCTGTTACCTAATCTTCTTAGATAATTGGCGATCTTACCTTCGGTAATAAAATTAAGTAACTTCCCGTAATTTATATCTGAAGGCAGACCATAAACACGATATATAATTATGCCATGAAAGTATTTTGTAAGATTAATTATCAACCTTGCGTCATAGGCAATGAAAAATACGACATCAAACCATTTATTGGCAATTTTCCAGGCTTCTGGCGTTGCGCCTGTATACCAATCACAAGCATTTAGAATATCTAAATCCTCTTTTGGTATGGTCAGGTTTTCATCTTCGGACCAGTCAATGGATGCGCTTCTGAATGTGGGATCGGCAGGAAAAGACTTCGGCAAAAATATTTCATCTACTCCGCATGCCTTTAACATGGGGATTTCAAATTTCCTTGCCGATGTGTGGTTTAACAACCACATCACTCTTTTTTTATCACTCATGATATACGATTCACTTCTTTATATTTTTCAATTGCACCAGCAATAGGGCCATCAAATACAAGGCTTCCTTTATGGAAAAGCAAACCGCGATTGCAGATTTCCTTAAGTGTCCCAAAATCATGCGATGCCAGTACAAGGATCTCCGCTTGTTCGATCAGTGCAGTAATTCTCTTTTTGGCTTTGATCATGAAGTTGGCATCACCAGCGCCAATAACCTCGTCGAGCAGCAAAATGTTGCCGCCTACTGACGTGGAAATGGCGAAGGCCAACCGCACTTGCATACCGGCTGAATACGTTTTGATTGGGTAATCGATAAACTCGCCTAAGTCCGCAAACGCAACAATTTCATCCTGAATGCTGCGCATGAATTTCGGCGACAAGCCTAAAAGAAGCCCACGGTACAGGATGTTTTCCCGACCGGTTGCATCAGGCTCAAATCCCAGACTGAGATCGAATAACGAACGCACTTTACCTGTTACTTCCAGATGACCACTGGAAACAGGATACAGACCGGCTACGGTTTTCAAAAAAGTACTTTTACCCGCACCGTTGTGGCCAAGTAACCCTACCCTTTCGCCCTCGTTAATTTCCAGAGTGATATCTTTTAACGCATGAATATCAGAAACTTTATGTTGTTTTTTTTTATTAACGATATTCGCCATTAAAGACTTTAAGGAACGTTCCTGATAGGCAACAGAGGAATAATGAAGATTGACATCTTGCAGCTTGATAGAGTTTTTCATAAATAAAAAATCACCTTTCTTTCCATCTTTCTACCCATCAAAACAGCAATGACCATGAAAACAAGTGCTGTACCAAGAACATACTGATAGTTAACTAATGTAGGCCATTCGCCTTGTAACAAAGGCGCCCTGACAATCTGTAACAGATGATATACAGGGTTATAGTCAATCAACACATGCAGGCCGCCTGAGCGGAATATTTTGGTCTCGAAATACACAGGTGAGATAAACCATAAACCTTGCATGACAAGCGCTAATGCATGGGGGACATCGCGGAACCTGACGCCAATATAAGCCAGTATGGTAGACAGAGGCCAGGCTAAGAGGATAAGCAAAGGGAAGATAGACAATGCTGCGATCCAGCACAGGCCAAAGTTATGCGGCAGGATGACTAATACCCAACCTAATAACGATACGCTAGCCAAACCCAGGATAAACGTCGCAGTACAAACTGTTCTGAGCGTATAAATAGCTAAAGGATGATTACACTGTTTAATGTAAGCATCGGCTTGAACAAAGGATAAAGAACCACCGGTAACACATGTGATCAGATAATCCCAAATCAAAATACCAGACAGGATGTACGGCGCATATGTCGTAATTGGTGAATTAAACATTTTACCAAAAACGATCGATATTAATATGGTAATCCCTAAAGGCTGGAGTATTGACCATAATACTCCAAAGAACGAACGCCGCCAGCGAGAACGTAAATCTGATAATGACAGGTGAATCCAAAAATAACGTGATTCCCAGACACCTTTAAGATAACTATTCATGTAAAACCTTTAATTTAGCGCCCACAAATGTGGGCGCTGCGCTTGATTAATTATCAAAATAACTTCTAATCAAATCACAAATGTAAGTAATTTGCTGTGTAGTAAGAGCAGGGAAGCTCGGTAAGTTGATCCCACGCTCACTCAAGGTGCTAGCTACCGGAAAATGTTGGTCGCTGAAAACATGTGGCATTGTATTTGCGGGTGGGAAAAGTGGTCGGGTTTCGACACCT
Source organism: Citrobacter sp. wls829 (assembly GCF_005280825.1). Classification (NCBI taxonomy): domain Bacteria; kingdom Pseudomonadati; phylum Pseudomonadota; class Gammaproteobacteria; order Enterobacterales; family Enterobacteriaceae; genus Citrobacter; species Citrobacter sp. wls829. The sequence continues at coordinate 6,294 of NZ_SZWP01000071.1, read as the reverse complement.
TTCTCTTTTAGAAACGCCCGCAGTCCTTGTCGATCGCTTGCGTTGTCTAACAGAATAGAGCACATCCAGTAGCTATGGTAATAACCTTCCGGTTCTTCCTGGAATGATAAAGGTAAGCCTTTAAGATTCGCTTTATAGCTAGCGGCAACCGCTCTTTTCTTCTCAAGAATGTCATCAGCCTGTTCTAACTGCGCCAGACCAATCGCCGCGCAGATATTGGTCATACGGTAGTTATACGCGATAACGTCGTGCCAATATTCACGCTCTTTGGAAACGCCCTGGCTCTTCAGATGGCAGGCTTTATCAAAGACGTCTTTATCTTTGCACAGCACCATACCACCTTCGCCGGTGGTGATGGTTTTGTTGCCGAAGAAACTGAACGTCGCGACATCGCCAAAGGTGCCGACGTGTTGCCCTTTATAACGGGAACCAAACGCCTCGGCACAATCTTCGATCAGATAAATACCACGTTCCTGGCAGAGCTTAACAATGGCGTCCATATCACATGACAAGCCATATAAATGAACCACCATGATGGCTTTGGTTTTATCAGTGATACGTTTTTCAATATCACTGATATCCACGTTCCAGGTGTCTTCTACTGACTCAGCGTAAACCACAGAAGCGCCAGTCTGCACGATGGTGTTTACGGAAGCGATATAGGTTAATGTCGGAACAATAACTTCATCACCGCTTTTGATTCCAAGCGCTTCCAAAGCTAAGTGCAAAGCTACGGTGCCGTTAGCAACAGTTGTTGCGTATTCAGCACCGGTATATTTGGCAAAAGCTTTTTCAAATTCGGTTATAAATTCTCCACGCGAAGAAATCCAAGTCGTGTCCAGGCAGCGCATGACGTACTCTTTTTCGCGCCCATTAAGACTTGGTTGATAAACCGGTATCATATTCATATAACTGATCTCGTCTTATTCGATACTTACGTTAACATCGAATCCATGTTGTTTTAACAGAGCATGCTGCTGAGCATTGTTGAAGTCATGCTCAACCATTTCTTTGACCATCTCATTCAGAGTGGTTTCCGGCGTCCAACCCAGTTTGACACGTGCATTTGTCGGGTCGCCCAGTAATGTTTCTACTTCGGCAGGGCGGAAATATTGCGGATCAACTTCAACAATCACATCGCCAACTTTCAGCGCAGGTGCTTTATTGCCTTCGATTGATTCAATAATCCCTTTCTCTTCTACGCCGGTGCCTTCGAAGCGCAATTTAATACCCAGCTCGTTGGCAGCCATGGTAATAAATTCGCGAACGCTGTGCTGAACGCCCGTCGCGATAACGAAGTCTTCCGGTTGCTCCTGCTGCAGCATTAACCACTGCATTTTAACGTAATCGCGCGCATGGCCCCAATCGCGTAAGGAATCCAGGTTACCCATATACAGTTTTTTGGATAGGCCCTGAGCGATATTCGCTAAACCACGGGTAATTTTACGGGTTACGAAGGTTTCGCCACGACGCGGAGATTCGTGGTTAAACAGAATACCGTTACAGGCATACATGCCGTAAGCTTCGCGGTAGTTCACGGTGATCCAGTACGCGTACATTTTTGCCACGGCATACGGGCTGCGCGGATAGAACGGCGTGGTTTCTTTCTGAGGGATTTCCTGCACTAAGCCATACAGCTCAGAAGTGGATGCCTGATAGAAACGGGTTTTCTTGGCGAGACCCAGGAAACGGATCGCTTCGAGTAAACGAAGAGTACCGATGGCATCTACGTCAGCGGTGTATTCAGGTGATTCGAAACTCACCGCAACGTGCGATTGCGCGCCCAGGTTATACACTTCATCAGGCTGAACTTCGGAGATGATGCGGGTCAGGTTAGACGCATCGGTCAGATCACCATAATGTAATTTGAAGTTAACGTTACTTTCATGAGGATCTTCATAGATATGATCAACACGCTGAGTATTAAATTGTGACGCTCTACGCTTGATGCCATGAACTTCATAGCCTTTTTCAAGCAAAAACTCGACCAGGTAAGAACCATCTTGACCAGTGACACCAGTAATAAGCGCTACTTTTTTCTTACTCATAATTTCCTCATACTCACTTAGCATTGTAACTAACAATTAATGAATCGATTGAATCAAGTTTTGATTTCAACAAATCATGATTACCTTTTGTTTCTACGTTGAGTCTTAATAAAGGCTCTGTATTAGAAATCCTTACATTAAAGCGATAGTCCTCAAACTCGAAACTTAATCCATCCAGGTAATCTTTTTTCGAACAAATCGACCCATACTCCTGGTCGAGTTTTTCCAGCAGATCTTTTGCGTCTTTGACGACATAATTAATTTCACCGCTGCAGGGGAAATTATTTATCATGTTGGTGCATTTTTGCGAAAGCGTCTGGTCGGTGGTCGCTAATAATTCAGCAACCAACAACCACGGAATCATGCCGCTGTCGCAATAGGAAAAATCACGGAAATAATGGTGGGCGCTCATCTCGCCGCCATAAATCGCATCTTCTTTACGCATCCGCTCTTTAATGAACGCGTGTCCCGTTTTGGAGACAACCGGCGTTCCGCCCGCTCTGGTCACGATATCGACAGTGTTCCAGGTCAAGCGAGGGTCGTGAATAATTTTCGCGCCTTTCTCTTTTTGTAAGAACGCTTCTGCCAGCAGGCCAACGATGTAATACCCTTCGATAAACTGCGCTTTTTCATCAAACAGGAAGCAGCGATCGAAATCACCGTCAAAGGCAACGCCCATATCAGCGTTATGTTTACGTACGGCGTTTGCCGTATCTTCGCGGCATTCAGGCAATAACGGGTTAGGGATCCCGTTCGGGAAATTACCGTCAGGATGATTGTGGATCTTAACAAAACTGACCGCAGCACCGGCTTCCTGGAATCGTTTTTCGAGGGCATCAACAACGTGCCCTGCCGCGCCGTTACCGGAGTTAATCACTAATTTCAACGGTCGGGTGAAATTCGCCAGGTTAATGTAGCCCATCAGATGATCGATGTAGGCATCCAGCACCGAAATTTGCTTATAAGAACCCCGTTTTGATTCATCAACCGCAGCGAAGTTATTCTCTTCCGCAAGACGCTGAACATCGCGTAAGCCAGTGTCGCCACTGATTGGCTTCGCATTTTCACGCACCAGCTTCATTCCGTTATAATCCATTGGATTATGGCTGGCGGTTACTTCAATACCGCCGTCTACGCCTAAATGGAACGTCGCGAAATAGATTTCTTCCGTACCGGATAAACCAATGTCCAGGATATCGGTACCGGCATCCATCAGGCCTTTCGCAAGGGCTAATTTTAAGGCTTCGCTGGTGTGACGAACGTCGCCGCCTACCACGATGGTTTTAGGTTTTAAAAATTCACCATAAGCCCGGCCAATTCGATAGGCGATATCTTCATTAAGCTCAGTACCTAATTTGCCCCGAATGTCATATGCTTTAAAACAAGATAGTGATGTCATAAAAATCCTTAAAATCAGCAACGACCATATTGGTCAATAATTCTAATGATATCGTCATCGCCCAAATAGGAACCAGACTGAATTTCTAATAACTCAAGAGGAATTTTCCCTGGGTTTTCCAGGCGATGCTGTGAGCCAATAGGAATAAAGGTCGACTGGTTTTCAGTTAATAAGAAAACCTTATCCTGAATAGTCACCTTGCCAGTTCCTGAAAGAATTACCCAGTGCTCGGTGCGATGATGGTGCATTTGCATTGAGAATGCGGCACCCGGCTTCACTGTTATTCGATTAACATTGAATCGCTCCGTTTGCACAATTACGTCGCATCGTCCCCACGGACGATAAATTTCCCTGTGACGCTTATATTCACTTCTGTTTTGCGCTTTTAAATGCTCAACGACTTTTTTAACATCCTGTACCTGGTCTTTATTCACCACGAGGACGGCATCTTTGGTGCTAATAATGACCAGATTTTCAACACCAATCGCGGCAACTAACTTTTCATCGGTATTGATGTAGCAGTTATTCGCGTTATGCAGATAGGTATCACCCGTAATCACGTTACCCTGATGATCCTTATCGCTGACTTCCCAAAGCGCTGACCATGAACCGACATCGCTCCAGTCCGCGTCAAGGCTTACCACTACGGCATCGGAGGTTTTTTCCATCACTGCATAGTCAACAGACTCGTCCGGGCAGGCAACAAACAGCTCTTTATCAACATTAATAAAGTCGTCACCGTCTTTGGCATTGAGAATAGCCAATTTGCACGCTTCAAGAATATCGGGGCGATATTTTTCCAGTTCAGCTAAGTATTTTTTAGCCCGGAACATGAACATACCGCTGTTCCAGTAATACTCGCCGGAACTGATATATTCTTCCGCCTTTTCACGATTGGGTTTTTCAACGAAACGGTTGACTTTGAAAGGAGAGTTTTCTTCTGCGGCAATTTTTTGTCCACGATGGATATAACCGTAGCCTGTTTCCGGGCCGGTCGGGACAATACCGAACGTCACTAAACTGTCTTTCTGGGCATGCTCATACGCGATTTTAACCGCGGCATGAAAGGCGGGTTTATTATTGATGATGTGATCGGCGGCCAGCACCAGTAATATGGGATCATCACCATTTTTAATGGCGCTCAACGCAGCCAGGGCGATGGCAGGCGCGGTATTCCGCCCTACCGGCTCCAGAATGATATTATGCGAGAGCTTATTGATTTGCCTCAGCTGTTCCGCCACCAGAAAACGGTGTTCATCATTACAGATCACCGCCGGCTCTCTGGCATTAATTCCATCCAGGCGCACTACTGTTTCCTGCAGCATTGAACGCTGTCCATACAAACGAAGGAACTGTTTCGGATACAGCTCACGTGACATGGGCCATAAACGACTACCGGTCCCACCGGCCATAATCACAGGAAGTAGCATTTTGCAATCCTTATCATTAACGATTTTGTAAGCAGTAAAACGAAAAATAGTCCTTTGAAGTACGCTACCGCCCCTGGCTATCGCAACCAGAGCGCGTACGGCTTCGTTGTTTGTTGGTACTCTCGGTAAAACTTTCTGGCAAATCATCCTGTCCGTTAGGGGAAACGGCGGGGAGAATTAACGTCAGGAATTTTTTACGAAGGGCACGGCACCTGCTGTTAAGCAACAGCGAGAGGATGAAACAGGTTGTGGCGGCGATGTGACAAATTTCATTTAGAGACCACTAAAGCGTCGGTTAGATATACAAAAGATTAATGTTAACTTAACTATTGATAATTATGTACCGTTTTTTGTCAGGCCTGATTAATGAACAAACGGCTGCGTCACAAAAATCGCCGCAGCCGTTCTTTTTTTAATCACGTCTAACCGATTACGACAGCATCTTTTTAATACTTTCGCGGAATTTTTGACCTTCTTTCAGATTACGAAGACCATAATTCACAAATGCTTTCATGTAGCCCATTTTCTTACCGCAGTCATAGCTTTCGCCCGTCATGAGCATCGCTTCAACCGGATGGGTTTTGTTCAGCGCCGCAATCGCATCGGTAAGCTGTATACGGTCCCATGCGCCTGGCTCGGTACGCTCAAGCTCTGGCCAGATATCCGCAGACAGCACATAACGCCCTACCGCCATGACGTCGGAGGCCAGCGTTTGAGGCTGATCGGGTTTTTCGATGAAGTCGACGATGCGCGCAACTTTACCTTCCGTATCCAGCGGCTCCTGAGTGGTAATCACGGAGTACTCGGAAAGGTCGCCTTCCATACGTTTAGCCAGAACCTGACTGCGGCCCGTTTCCTGGAAACGCGCCACCATAGCGGCAAGGTTGTAACGCAGAGGATCGGCGGAGGCATCATCCAGAATGATATCTGGCAGCACGACAACGAACGGATTATTACCGACGACAGGCTGAGCACACAGAATGGAGTGGCCCAGGCCCAGCGGTTGCGCCTGACGCACGTTCATGATGGTCACGCCCGGCGGGCAGATGGATTTCACTTCAGCCAGAAGTTGGCGCTTAACGCGTTGTTCAAGCAGCGCTTCGAGTTCGTAAGACGTGTCGAAGTGGTTTTCAACCGCGTTTTTAGAAGAGTGAGTGACGAGCACGATCTCTTTGATACCGGCGGCCACGATTTCGTCAACAATGTATTGAATCATTGGCTTATCGACGATAGGCAGCATCTCTTTCGGAATCGCTTTGGTGGCAGGCAACATATGCATGCCGAGGCCGGCAACCGGAATTACTGCTTTCAAATTAATCATTATCAATCCCACCTCAAAATGGTCGATGAATTATAGTCTTTTCGCGCCCCGACGCCAGCACGTTTTGTTAAGGAAGGTGCGAACAAGTTCCTGATA